>JBBQIG010000124.1:0-10721 GCA_038324715.1 Anaerolineae bacterium
ACGCCTAAGCGGTTGTTGGGCAACTCCAAAGCCTTAGCCAGGATAGGATTGACCGAGGTGCCGGAAAGACCGAGATAGGCATAGGCATAACGACCCTCTTCAATTAAGGCAGGTACAACGCGTTGCACAATCGACACAGGAATGGCAAAGCCTACACCCGTATTCGACTGCACTTGCGAACGGATCGCAAAGTTGATCCCGACCACATTGCCATTCAAGTCCAAGAGAGGCCCGCCTGAATTGCCTGGATTAATGGCGGCATCCGTTTGGATCACATCAGGCAAAGTATAGTTCGCAAGCTCACCATCCCCGATTGGAACCCCGCGCCCCAGGGCGCTGACGATCCCAGTAGTCATGCTGCCATCCAACCCAAAGGGATTGCCAATCGCAATCACCGTATAGCCAACACGCAGCGCATCAGGATCGGCTAATTGCAACGGTTGCCAATCTACACCCTCTGGTGGCGTCACGCGAATCACAGCCAAATCAGCCTGTGGATCTGTGGCAACTACTTCGGCATCCGCCCAGAACCCATTGCTAAAAAGTACCAATACTTCTTCAGCGCCCACTACCACATGGTTATTGGTGATAATGTGGCCCTCTTCATCATAGATGAATCCCGACCCCAAACTCTGCTCCAATCGTGGCCCATCATCTTCATCTGGCAGACCAAACATCGGAAAACCCCTTGCTTCACTCAGAACCTGGATATGAACCACAGAAGGTGAAACTTGAGTGTAAAGATTTGCCAATGCCTCCTGGTCATCCACCAAGGATGCAACCTGACGGGCTGGCGCATTCGTGCCACTGGTAGCAGGTGCAGCCTCAGACGCAGCGCGCACCGAGACCTCTTCCCATACCAGCGGCCCATAGAGAGTACCCACGACAAGAGAAAGGACAAAGCCACCGATCAAACTAGCACGCCCGATCACTGTTCGCCAACTGAGTGAGTGTGAATGAGATGAATGCGATTGCGTTCTGCTTTCAACCAATTGATACTTCTCTTCGATCATGAGTTCTCTCCTATGAGTTTGCAAAAACACGCTGACGCCAGTCGAACGCTGTTTGTCAATAACGGCTGATAAAATCGCCGATCGTCAATAGCGGCGAAAAGAAATAGTGATGGATGGCATTGACACAAGTTAAGCGCAGCTTTCAAATACTCCTATCGTGTTACCCATCCTGCGCACTTATTCTACCGCTGGTTCGGCAGTTACAGCAGGGTCTGCAGCAGGGTCTGCAGCGGGGTCTGCTGGTAAATCCTCCAACACCGGCGCCGGTGTTGGCTCTATGACCACCCCCGTTACATCTGCCAGTTCAGCCAAGACTTCTTCCAACGCTGCAATTTCTGCGCCATAGCCTGCCCAATCACCAGCCTGGGCATAAACTTGTGCCTGTTCAAAGTGCACATTGGCCTGGGCAACGAGCTCTTCCACTGTGACAGGCGCACCAACGATGCCATCAATACCCTCTTCAGGCACAGCAGGGGCCGCCTCGCCCCCAAAGGTTGCTACTTCTGCCAATTCAGGTGCGACCAACACCTCTTCACCAAAGAGTTCAGCCAGCGCCAAGCCCAGATTTTCCGCCATCACAACCTGATCAGCCGTAGCAACAATCACACGCTGCAACTCAGGGATTCGCCCCGTCGCTGATTGCAGGTAAAGTGGTTCCACATAAAGCAGGCTACCCGCCACGGGAATTACCAACAGATTACCCCGAAGCACACTAGAGCCTTGCTGATCCCAAAGGCTCAATTGCGCACTAATCACCGGATCTTGGTCAATGCGTGCCTCGATCTGTTTGGGGCCAAAGAAGAGGCTGTCCTTACCGAATTCATAAACAACCTTCTCGCCATAGAATTCTGGGTCGCTACGTGCCGCCATCCATGCGATCATATTCTCGCGGTTGGCAGGCGTAAAGGGCAAAATCTGCACATATTCTAGGCGCTCTTCACCTGGCAATTGCATGAGCACAAAATAAGGTTCAATGCGTACCGCAGCGCCCTCAAAGATTTCCTCCGGCCATGCCCATAAATCCTCGCGATTATAAAATTCAAGGACATCGGTCATATGATAGGTGCGGTAGACCTCAGCCTGTACCTGAAATAGATCTTCTGGGTAACGAATATGATTGAGAAGGTTTGCAGGCATCTCGCTCATCGGAACAAAGAGACTCGGGAAAATGCGTGCATAGGCTGCGGCAATAGGCTCAGTTGGATCGACCTGATAAAAACGCATTGTGCCATCATAGGCGCTCATAACCACCTTGACTGGATTGCGAATATAGTTGATGGAGCCTATTGGCTCACTGTAGGGAAATCGATTGCTGACTGTGTAAGCATCGAGTATCCAATTGAGCTGCCCCGTATCATCAATCACAATGTAGGGGTCATCATCATATTCTAGAAAGGGCGCAACCTCTCTAACCCGCTCCATAATGTTACGTCGCCAGAGCAATTGGCTGTCAGGATTAATATCCTGATTGAGGATCAGATTGATGTCGGCAAAGCGCACAGCAAAGATCAACCGCGCCCAAAAGCTCATATCAATCCCGCTATCTGCCTCAAAGCGCGAAGTCACATTTCCCTCACCACGCGGATAATCAAACTCCGGCTGGTCAGTGCGCGCAATCACATAATCGTTTGTCAATTCGCCAAAATAGAGCTGCGGCTGCGTAACGGGAATCACTCCCTGTGGAGGCAAATCTTGTAAGTAAAAACTGGGCAGCCCATCTCGTGTAACTTGAGCAACTGGAGAGGCTGCCACGCCGTATCCATGTGTATAGACCAAGCGCCGGTTGACCCATGTCTGCGCTTCTGTAGAAAGTTGCTCTGGGACCAACTCACGCGCCGACAGCATCACTTGGCGAGTCTCACCATCAATGTCATAGCGATCTACATCAATATTGTTGAACTGGTAATATTGACGCAATGCCTGAATTTGGTTGTAGGTCTGTAACAAGGGGCGGTAATCCCATAAACGTATATTGCGTATCGTCTCTCCCTCTGCCAATAAATCCCCGGCAGTGAGAGTCGACGAAACATCATAGTCCTGCAGGTCAATTGTATCTAAGTCATAGGCTGCACGCGTATATTCAATATTATCTTCAATGTAGGGACGTTCCAGATTTAATTGATTGGGGATTACCTGAAAACGCTGCACCAATCCTGGGTAAACATTGCCTGCAACTACCGCCATTAAAATCCACAACCCCAGCACGACCGCTGTTACCCGCCATAGTTGGCGCATGAAAACGGTTACCAGCAACATAGCCGCCGTAATCAATGTCACCACAAAGAGAATATTGTAAGCAGGCAATTGCGCCCGCACATCCGCATAGCCTGCCCCTGTAAACGTGCCACGACTGCTGTAGACTAACTCATAAGCATCCAGTCGATACTGCCACGCAACCAAGGTCAAGAGGAGCGCGCCCAGGATTCCGATATGCGCCAACACAGGGCGTCCCACGCGCCATCCGCGCCAAAAAATTCCGCTTGTCAAAGCTGTGGCTGCGATGGTGACTGCCATCAAAAAGATGAGCCAAGTGCGTGCCGCCGCCCAAATGGGCAGCGTAAAGAGAAAGAATCCCACATCCAAATTAAATAGGGGATCGGTATAGCCGAAGGGCTGTTGGTTCAGATAGACCAGAACCGATTCCCACTGGGTCGAGGTACTCATTCCGACAAAGATTGCTAAAATTGCCCCGGCACCCATAATCAGCGAAGATATACTCACCCCAACGCCGTCGGCAAAGGCTTCCAGGGGAGTACGCCCCCCGGCTCGTAATGCCAGGCCTTGCGACAGCATGCGCGAAATCCACACGTTGATAGCCAAGAACAACCAAAAGACTAAAGCGCCTGCGGCAAACAAACCAAGTTGTGCCCACAAACGCGTTGTATAAACTTGCTCCAGCCCCAAACTCTCATACCAGGACAAATCCGTGTAAAAAGCAATGAGCCGGTTGAATAAGATGAGAAACAGAATGGGCAACACAAACCATAGAAGTCGCCGCGGATTGCCCTCGGGCGCATCCGCGCGTGGATTATCTGGGGGAATCCACCCCCGGTCTCCCTGAAGATTCTCCTCCAGCGAGTTAATCAGATCGGCAAATGGGTCATTCTTTTGCATGAAGGAGTCCTTTATTTTGAGTCAATTTGATAATTGTATCATCCACACGAGACTCCTGCGTGTGAAGTCGATCCCTATCTTGATTGTACAAATCTTGGATGTACAAATTTTTCTGTTCAAGTTTCACTTGTACACATGAAGCCTGTAAACTAGCTTGTGATATAATCGCCCCTATGTCAAGACCCCAATGGCCCGACACCCTACAACCACCCCAGCCCGCCGAAGTCCAAGTGTTGCTAGAGACCTTTTGGACGCAATTAGCACTCCTGAGTGATCTGCTTCCACGGGGACAATTTCTGCTTGCCGCCGAGCAAATTCATGCCCTGCGCCAAACGGTGATACAGATGATGCTGGCGCTCAACGGCATTCAACGTCCGTCCACCACAAACCTCAACAGCTACCTCGGTGAGAGCCAACGCATTGCACTTGAAAAAACGCTCCTCGTTCCTGCGACAGACGCCGATGCGTGGGTTGGTCAAGCGGTGGCGTTGGTGGTGATCTATCGCTGGTATGCGCCGCAATTAGTCGCCAAGTTCGGCCTGCGCTATCCCCAGGATCAAGAAGATGCAACCTGGCAAAAGCTAGTAGCAACCTTGCCCAATTGGCCTCAACAGGTCACTACCGAGTAACACGCTACGCAAATAGCACAGTCACGACAGCCCGCTCATCACAGCATAACCTGTATAGATTAAAATGAGATAAAGCCCAACTAAGCACAGGGTCAGGTATAGATGAGATATAGGCAAATCAGCTAGGTAAGCAGATCGGTAAGCAGCAAAGTATAGGTATTCCCTTGTCCCTACGTGTTCTCTTTGTAGCACCCTTTGGTCTCAAGCATAAAACCACCGTCTGGGCACGTACATTGCCCTTGGCACAAGCACTCGTAGCCCAAGGGCACAGCGCCACCATTCTCATCCCCCCCTGGGATTCACCAGAAGACGCAGGAACAGTCGAAAGCGTGGATAGCGTCCTCATGCAGCAAATCTCGCTGGATGGCGGGCTGTTCGCCTCTGTGCGTCGCTTGCTGCAACTTATAGATCAAGCGTCGCCGCAAATCGTTCACATTGTCAAGCCACGCGCCCATGCTGGCCTTGTGCAATGGTGGCTCTGGCAACGCCGCATGAAGGGTGTAAATCTTCAGGATGCAAAACAGGGGGAAAGAGAGCCCAAGCTCATTTTAGACGTGGATGATTGGGAGCAAGCCTGGAATCCGGTCAATCGCTACAACTGGTTTGTAGGCCGTTTCTTAACCTGGCAAGAGGAATGGGGCATCCGTCATGCAGATGGTATTACGACAGCAAGTCGTTGGCTAGAGGCAAAGGTTGCCACAGTTGCACCCCAAATTCCGCGCCTCTACTTGCCCAACGGTGTCAATCCACTGCCTACACTGCCAAGCGATCTTCATCACAACGTCTTAAGTTCCTCAACTTCCTCAATACCAGCGCATCCACCACAAGTGCTCTTCTTTACCCGCTTCATAGAAGTCTCCCCCTCTTGGCTTGCCGACTTCTGGAAAGCCCTGCACCAAGAAATGCCCAATGTAGAGTTTATCATCGCAGGGACACCCGTCCAACCCTGGCTAGCAGACCCATTCCAGCAATCGCTTGCAGGCTTGCCACAGGTGAAATGGCTGGGTTATATACAGCCGGAGGATCTTCGCCAACTCTATGCCCGTGCAACCTGCGCCATCTTTCCCGCACAAGCCATACTCCTCCTGCAAGCCAAATGCAGCGTCAGACTTGCCACCACACTCCTACACGGCCTTCCCGTCATCGCTAGTGACGTAGGCGAGCAAGCCAACTATGGGGCCGAGGGTGCAGCGCGGCTTCTCCCAGCCGACGCCACACCCGTCGAATTTGCCCATGCCGTTGCCGAAGTCCTCCGCAACCCAACAGAACATGCAGCGTTGCGAACCCAGGCGACCGAGCGACTCATCGCGCGCTATGCGTGGTCGCATCTCACAGGGCAACTGATTGACTTCTACACATCCCCGCTTGACCCACCCGCACATCCATAGCACCAGCCAGCCAACATATCTACGGCAGCGGCAGCCGTGGATACTTGCGCTGCTCGGTTGTCCCATCGGCGGCGCGACGTTCGGCCTCTTCGGCAATCTCATCTTCCATGCGCTTGCGTGCGCGATAGCGTTGGCGATCCTTGCTTTGCCAACGTTCAGTTTCAATGCCCTCAGGCATACAGCGCGCAAAGACTAAAAAGCCAGTATGCCCATTCATGTTGTCATCTGGACGCAACCGCTCAGGAATCGGTTTGTAGGCGCGCAACAACAACTCCTCAACCGCCACGTCGGCAAATCCATGTTGGTCAAGCCCCGTCAACAAGTCGCTCACTTGGTTGGTGGTTGGGACTAAGCTTGCAAAAAAGCCCCCTGGCTTCAGCGCAGCGCGCACAGCGCCAAGGTAATCCCACGGTGTACGCACATCTAGAAAGAGTGCATCAGCCCCTTGCTGCTGAAAGCCTTCATCAATCGAACCCAGGTGCATCTCCACATAAGGCAACAGCCCCACCCGTTCCAAATTACGCCGCGCCAACTGGTAAGTTTCCGAACGCACCTCATAGGTATAAACGCGCCCCATGGGGGCCACTGCCCATGCCAATGCGGAAGTCAACACGCCAGAGCCGGTTCCAGCCTCCACTACGCGCGAACCCGCACGCAGGTTAAGACGCTGCACCAGGTAGGCAGCATCTTTCGGATAAATAATCTGGCTGCCGCGCTTAACATGCGTCATCAGATCACCCAGCGCAGGCTCCAACACCAGCCCCGGCTGCTCTAACGTACTGAGAATCAGTTCCCCCCACGGCTTCCCGATCATATCATCGTGCGCAAAGATACCAAGATGTGTATGCAATTGTTGCCCACGACGCAACGTAATCAAATAGCGCTTTTGTCCTGCCACCATCAAAAGCACTAAATCATATTCTTCTGTATGAGTGCTCGCAGGTTGAAACCAACGTGATTCAACTTTCGCTGTATGCGCACCCGGCAAATTTTGTTCCATAGTTACTCAATTCATTTGAATTTCATTAGATTTTGAATCACATTTTGACTCGTCAATCTCGGTTATTCCCAGAAAATTCATCAAGAACTACTTCATTTCAGCTCAAAAATCAGACCATTTCCCTAGATATCTTGATAAAATACCCACATTAAGATAACAGCGCGCAATCGCGTAGTGGCGGCATTATACGTGCAAATGAGTTGACATGCACTTGCGCCGTGTGTACAATGCTAATCAGATGGAAAGAGTAGGCCGGGCAAACTGAATGATAACGTTTTGGCCTTACGAAATATTACGGTGAATAATAGGTAGGTAGCGCAAGTGACGACCCCACAGAGCGTCATCCAAAACAACTACATCTAAAATTCACTGATAATATTCTTGGGCGTTTAAGTGACCTCCCTCCATACTTGTTTGCCCATCCACGGCGTATTCTGCTCAAACCGTTTCAAGAACTTATTGGGTACCGTATCTATTTTACCTGCGCGAATTTTATTTGCTCTGCAATGCTCTTAAAAGCGCGTAATTCTGCATGCCTCTATCATCCATACAAATTTATCACACACTTATTACACACTTATTCAGGAGGAATGGTTAATGTACAAGCAGCGACTTATAAGTTGGCTAACGTTGCTATCTGTCGCCGTAATTGCGTTGGCAGGTTGTGCACCCCGTGCGTTCAGTGGTGCAAATGCCAATCAAGCGGCTCCCAATGCCTTGGTTGTGGATCTCCCCGCTCTTGTCATTGACATTGACAGCGCGGGTCAACCCAGCATCGGCAATGTGCCTTTGAGTCAACTGGGAGCTACCTTCGCCCCAGGTGCGCTGGATTCGCTCGTTGTTCCCAGCGATATTGTTAATCTGATGACCGAAAGCAACATTCAGCATCTTCAGATTGACAATTCCCCCAACGGTCTGCTCTTGCTCGTCAACGGTGAGCCAATTCCTTCTGTCAAGTGGGACGGACAGATTCTCTCCGATACAGCGGGCTTGATCAACCAACTAGGCGCTGGTGTGCCTGTGCTAGAGGAACTGTTGCCCGTAATCACCAACTTGGGCGTCGGTGCAATCGTCCGCTTCCCAGTACAAGCTGGTGCTGAAGCCATCCCCACCTACGTGGAAAGTGGCGAAGCTGCGCGTGTTGCTCAACAAGCCCAAAGCGACTTCTTGACCTCGGTTGGCACCCCACCAACCATTACCCTGCCTGTCTTCTATGATGCAAGCGGTGGCTGGCGTGTGGGTGATTTGAGTGACAGCGAGTGGACAAACCTGACCGGCCTGCCCTTCCAAGCAGCACGCCTCCAACCCGCCATGATCGAAAGCATTATCAGTTCTGGCATCACCGAAGTCTCCGTCTTCACCAATGAAGAAGGGCTTCATCTCAGCATCAACGGTCGCTCACTCCCCTACATTGGCTGGGCTGATGGCGAAATTAACCACCTTCTCGACGTGGGCGAACAATTGGGATTGTGGAATACACTGGCAGATCAGGGCATGAATATGGGTGAAGTCATGGGCCTCGTAGAGACCCTGCTCCCCGCCGTCCAATCCACCAGCACAAACATCAACGTCTACTTCCCCGGTAGCGTCGCTGCAGCTTCTCAATAAGCACACTAGTTTTACAGCAAACGGCGGCGATGCACGTAATGCGCATCGCCGCCGTTTTTTATTCCCCACCTTTTAGCATCTCCCCTTCCTTGGAGCCGGGAACCCCTTGGGTGGCTCCGAGGAAGGTTAGCCCCTACATGTTGCCCCTACACGTTACCCCCTACACACAGCACCATTTCCACAACCTACTCCAACAACGCCGCTCGCCCCAACGCACGCGCCGATGTAATCAAAGGCGACACCTCACTCACCCCAATGTTTCCATCCGCCATCACACGCACCTGTGGACGCCGTTCACGCTGCACAGAAACCCACAGAAGTGTCGGGTGAAAGCGTGCATACATCTCAGTAAAGAGATGGTGCAACGACCCAACATTCGTTCCGCGCGTGGCATACTCAGCCCCCGCAAAGTCCAGCCGGGTGTGAATCCACGGCGCGCTACCAGGGTTCGCACCCAACGCACGAACAGGCGGCTGCCCACGAACCCAGATAATTTCTGCCGTAGGCACCTCTTTAAGTGTCCCCGCAATCTGCAAACTCGTTCGCGCTCGGCCAAACACCATTCGAGCAATATCTACAGGATCAAAAATAGACATGGGTTGATAGCTAATGTTAAACTCGCGAAAGGGTTCTGGAGCAGGTACCACGCCGATGACAAAGCCCCAAGCGCCCGTCTTGCTACGTGGGACACAACGCCCAAAAGTGGCATCATTCACCGCCACAAGCATCACCTGTGTACGCCGCCATTTTTGCGCTCGACCTGCATACCAAGCCAACACAAGAACAACCAGTCCAACCACAACTGTGGCAGCAACAGGCGTTTCGTTTAACCACACCCTCAGCTCTTCAAGCAAATTATCAGGCAAAGTCATCGTCACATGGAGTTCAAAAACAACGTTACACGCTTGTTAGACAGCAAAAAAATCATCTACAAGGTTCATCTATTTGACTACTACGCGGGCATAGAATCTGCCGTCCAGGTTGCCGATGCAATTGGCATGCCGCCGTCCCAAGTCTTTAAGACCCTTGTAGCCCACGCCGACCAGCCCAACCGCAAGCCCATGCTCGTCATTATTCCTGCTCCCGACACCCTGAATCTCAAAGCATTGGCAAAAGCCACGGGTCTGAAAAAGATAAAAATGGCATCTCATGCCGAAGCCGAAGCGTTAACAGGTCTACAAACCGGTGGCATCAGCCCGCTTGCACTCATCAACAAAGGCTTTGATATCTACCTTTCTGATCAAGCGCAAGCCTTTGACACAATTGCCGTAAGTGCAGGTCAGCGCGGAGCCAACATCCAGCTTGGCGTCAAAGAACTACTCAAGCTCACCAATGCGCGCAGCGTAAAGTTAACGGAAACCTAAGCAACTGCACTACATCCACGCAAAATCCACCGTAAATTGTAACTAGCGCGTCTCAGTCACCTTACGCAACCCGCGCGGGTGATCTGGATCATAATCGCGCGCATGAGCTAGATACATGGCAAAGAGTTGACCCGGAATAATGGCAGTCAGTGGCGATAACCACTCTGGCAACGCGGCCTTGAGCGGAAGTTGGATGCGACCCAGCGCCAGTGTCTCAGCATCGTCACTGATCACAATTGACTCTGCCTCGCGTTGGCGCAACACCTGCAAAAAGTCATGAATCTCCGGCAACATCATTCCAGTCGGTGCAAACACAATCGCAGGGAAACCATTCTCAATCAGTGCCAAAGGCCCATGCAAAAAATCAGCGCTGCTGTAGGGTTCCGCCAGGGTATAGGTCAACTCCTTCAGCTTTAACGCCAACTCAAATGCACTCGCATAGTTATAGCCCCGTCCAATCACCACACACGAGATCATATACCGGTATCGTTCTGCCACTTGAGCCACCGTGGGCGCAATTGTCAACACACGAGCCACAGCCTCTGGCACGCCCGCCAACGCCACCTGCATCTCACGATCCTCAGCCAAATAGGCACCCAACATGG
>JBBQIG010000125.1:0-10710 GCA_038324715.1 Anaerolineae bacterium
AAAAACTGGGCATCCATCACGGCGAAAAAACCGAAGATGGTAAGTTTGGCCTAGATCACATGGAATGTCTCGGTTCATGTGGCACTGCCCCAATGGTCAGCGTCACCGAAGCCAAGACAGGCCAAATCCGTTACTTTGAAGAGTTGGATTCAGAGGCCGATGTCGAGAAGATGCTCGATGTCATCAACAAGGGCAAAGCCTTTACCACCCTCGAACGTTGGACGCCAGAAGGCGACCCCAGCGCCGAAGGTAAGGCCGCTGGTCCCTATCGCCACGGAGGCATGGAACCACGCTTCCTACTCGCGCGTGCTGGCAAACCAGACAGCCACACCCTCGCAACCTTCGAGGCGGATGGTGGTTATGATGCAGCGCGCCGCGTGCTGGCAGAGATGAAGCCTGAAGAAGTCATTGAGCAAGTTAAGGCGAGTGGTATTCGTGGACGTGGCGGCGCAGGTTTCCCCACTGGTACAAAGTGGAGTTTCTTGGCTCCTGCCTTCCCACGCTATCTGGTCGTCAATGCCGATGAGTCAGAACCAGGCACCTTCAAAGATCGCATGATCATGGAGTATGACCCCCATCAGTTGATTGAAGGGATCATTCTCAGTTCCTTTGCAATTCAAGCCGAATTGGCTTTTATCTACATTCGTGGCGAATACTACTTTGCCTACACGCGTTTGGTTGAGGCGATTGAAGAAGCCAAAGCCAAAGGCTACCTAGGCAAAGGAATTTTTGGCACCGACAAGAACCTCGAAATCGTCGTTCATCGAGGGGCTGGTGCGTATGAGTGTGGTGAAGAAACTGCACTCCTAACAAGCTTGGAAGGTTTCCGCGGTCACCCGCGTATGAAGCCCCCCTTCCCTGCTGTGGAAGGGTTATATGCCAAGCCAACCATTGTCAACAACGTGGAATCCATCTGCAATGTGACGCATGTCATGCGCCACGGTGTCGATTGGTATAAGAGCTTTGGCACCGAGAAAAGCCCAGGCATGCGCATCTTCTGTCTGGCTGGCAACGTGAAATATCCAGGTCTTTACGAATTGCCCCACGCCGTACCGCTGCGTGAGTTGATCTACACCTATGGCGGTGGGCCAGAAAAGGAAGACGCAGCCATCAAGGCAATTGTCCCTGGTGGTCTTTCGATGAAACTGCTCTCGGCAGATCAAATTGATACAGAGCTAGACTATGAGAGCGTGGCAGCGGCAGGATCGCTGCTTGGCTCAGCAGGTATTGTCGTCATTGACGAACGTGCCTCCATGGTACAAATTGCCCGCCGTACCCTCAGCTTCTATCGCGAGGAAAGCTGTGGCAAATGTACGCCTTGTCGCGAAGGCACCGGCTGGCTAGAAGACATTCTCATGCGCATTGAGGATGGGGGCGGACGCGATAAAGATCTGGAATTAATGGAGCACATCACGCGTTTCATTGCAGGGAAGAGTTTCTGTCCATTTGGGGATGCTGCTGTGTGGGGCTTGCAAAGCAACCTGATCAAGTTCCGCAGCGAATTCATCAATCTAATTGACAAGACCAACCCACAGGATATCGGCCCAGTTATTCCCATCCGGCCCATCTATCGACCCGATACTGGCGATGCCAGTGCAATGCGCGACAGCAAGATGTTGCCGACAGGCGAAGCATTGCTCAACCGCGAGAAGATCATGCGCGACATCATCGTGGTCAAAAAGAGCGTGGGCGACTGATGACAGCACAGCATATGAATCCCATCTATAGGATTTCCGTTGGGGAAAGCAGGTAAACTGCCCTTATGAGCGATCAAGTGAGCGATCAAGTTACCCTTAGCATCGACGGCCAATCTGTCTCTGTGCCAAAGAACACTTTGGTTTTAGACGCAGCCGCCGCCTTAAATATTGAAATTCCCGTCTTTTGTAGCCATCCCAAGCTAGACCCTGTGGCTTGTTGTCGCATGTGTCTGGTGGAGATTGAGGGACCGCGTGGCCCTCTGCTACAAACGGCCTGTTCTGTGCCCGTGCGTGAAGGCATGGTTGTTCGCACAGATACCGCCCAGGTTCAAGAAACGCAAGAAGCCAACCTGGCCTTTATCCTGCTCAACCACCCGCTCGACTGCCCCATCTGTGACAAGGGTGGCGAGTGTCCGTTGCAGGATCAGACCATGCGCTATGGCCCTGGCATCAGCCAATTGGTGGAAGCCAAACGCCCGAAGAAGAAGCACTATTTGATCTCCGACACAATTGTCTTGGATCAAGAACGCTGCGTGGTCTGCTGGCGCTGTATCCGCTATTTGGAAGAATGGGAAGACAAACCCCAGCTCGGCCTCTTTGAGCGCGGTGGGGAAACCTTGATTGATATCCAAGAGGGTCAACCCGTAACTGCCAAGACCAGCGGCAATATCATCGACATCTGTCCCGTGGGCGCGCTTACCAATCGCGTCGCACGCTTTTCCTATCGCCCCTGGGAGATTGAACGCACAGCGAGTATCTCCATCCATGACTCGATCGGCTGCAACATCCGCATGGACAGCCGCACCCACAAGGTGCGTCGCATTGTTGGCCGCGAAAACATGCAGGTCAATGATCAATGGATCTCAGATAAAACGCGCTTTGCCCACGGCTGGATCAACCACGCAGATCGGCTCACAACGCCGCTCGTGCGTCAGGATGGCGAGTTGGTTCCAGCCACTTGGTCAGATGCGCTTCAATTTATTGCAGACAAATTAAACCAAATTAAGAAAAGCAATGGAGCCGACGCCATTGGTGGCATCGGCAGTCCCAAGCTTTCCAACGAAGCGAACTATCTCTTCCAACGTTTCTTCCGTCAGCTAGTCGGCACCAACAACATTGACTATCGCGATGGCAGCGAAATGGCAGTGATTCCAGGTGGTATTCCCGCATTAAAGGCAATTATGAAGCCGCAGTATGGGCCAAAGCCTACGGTTGACACCGTCTTGCTCTTTGGCATCGACCCAAGCGAAGAATTGCCCCTCCTGGATGTACACCTAAAGCGTGCAATTCGCCGTGGTGGTGTCAAGGTCATCGTCGCCCACCCGCGCAAAACCGAGCTGACACGCTATGAACAGCCTTATCTCGGCTATCGACCTGGCAGCGAAGCCACCCTGCTCAATGCACTGACTAAGTATGCACTGGCAGCCAAGGGTGACGAAAAGCCCCAAGTCGATGCCGATGTTCTCAGCAGCATCAACGCGATTAGCGATGAGCAACTGAGCAAGCTGACGGGTGTGGATGCGGCAGAGGTGAAGAGCGCTGCTGAACTGTTGGCCCAAAGCACCAATGCGCTCATCATCTACGGGCCAATGGCTGCACGCGGCGCAACGGGCGAAACCGTATGCGCGGGCTTAACCAACTTGGCGCACGTCACAGGACACTATGACCGCCTTTCCTATATCGGCTTGGATGCCAACAGCCACGGCGCACGCGACATGGGCGTTCTGCCCAACCAACTCCCTGGCTATGCCGCCTTGGATGACCCCGAAGCACAAGCACGTTTACGAAAGCTATGGGGCAACACCAACTTCTCGACAACCCCAGGCAAAGGCTATAAGGCAATGTTGGACGAGGCTGGCAATGAAATCAAGGCGCTCTATGTCATGGGAGCCGATCCTGCTAGTGAAAATCCTGAATGGGCAGCCAATCTCAACCAGTTGGATCTGCTTGTCGTACAAGAGTTGTTCCTGACTGAAACTGCTTTGCTGGCGGATGTCGTATTGCCCGCTGTAAGTTACGCCGAAGCAGATGGCACCTTCACCAACCTAGAGCGACGTGTACAACGTGCGCCCAGGGCTGTGCGTGACCCACAGAGCAAAGCGGCTCCCGACTGGATGATCCTTGATCATCTTTCCACACGCATGGGCAACAACTGGCCCTATGCGGATGAGCGGGCGATTACACGTGAAATCACCGAAGCCGTTCCTCTCTATCAAGGTTTGACCTGGGATGCCTTGGGCGATCAGGGAGAACAATATGATGCCAGCAGCGTGCGTCCTGCACCTGTGCTGCGCAAAGTAGAGCAAGACGACCTTCCTCCGATTTCACCGGATGAGTTCATCCTGGTCAGCGGCACAGTCGCCTATGATGATGGCAACATGTTCCGTTTGACAAAGGGGATGCGGAATATGGCCTTTGGTCAGGCAGCGGGCATTAGCCCCAGTGACGCTGCAAGATTGGGTATCCAGCATGGAACACCCATTATTGTACAGAATGCACACGGTGAAGTGCAGCTCAGCGCCAAGGTGGATGAGCAAGTACTGCCTGGTACTCTTTGGATCCCCGAGAGCATCATGACTGCGCCCGTACAAAGTTTGCAGAATGGTCGTGCGCTAACGACTGTGACAGTCAAAGAAGCAGTTGGCGCATTAGAAATGGTAACAGCAGGTTAGTAATTTGGGACGGTAGGCCTGCAAAGGGCAATAAGGCAGCAAGGCAACTCACGATTGATAGTAGTGTTGATACTGACATTGATCTTGCCTTGCTACCTTCTACCGCGCAAACCCACCCAACCCTTGCCTAATTAAGCTTGTAGCAACAGGGAATACCGTATGGACTGGCTGAATCTAATTCTCTTTCCGGCACTTCGCACGCTCGCGTTGATCATGGTTTTGCTAACTGCCGGGGCATATCTCACCTTATATGAGCGCAAACTTATTGCGCGCTTTGGCGCTCGCTACGGCCCAAACCGAGCGGGTACGTTTGGTCTGCTTCAGCCAGCCGCCGATGGGATCAAAGCAATTTTCAAGGAAGAGATCATTCCCAATCATGTAGACAAATGGATCTACCTATTGGGGCCAATGTTGGCACTCATGCCCGCCATTGTCATCTGGGCAGTCATTCCGATTGCCAGAGGTGTGCCGGTCATGGCAGATGTCAACATCGGCTTTCTGTGGATCCTCGCCATCACTGGCGTGGAAGGCTACGGAATTATTTTGGCAGGATGGAGTAGCAATAACAACTACTCGCTCATGGGGTCGCTACGTTCCGCAGCACAGATGATCTCCTATGAACTGCCCTTGGGTCTCTTCTTGGTGAGTATTCTCATGCTGGCGGGTGGCTTTAGCCTTGTCAGCCTTGTGGAAACACCACGCGCTTGGTGGGAGTGGCTCTGGCTTTGGGCAATGTTCCCACTCTTCTTTATCTGTATCTTGGCAGAGACAAATCGCAGTCCATTTGACCTGCCAGAAACAGAAAACGAGTTGGTGGCTGGTTTCCAAACTGAGTATGGCGGTCTCAAGTTTTCATTGTTCATGATTGCTGAATACATGAACATGATTACTACCAGCACCATCATGGCTACGCTCTTCTTTGGGGGTTACAAACTGCCATTTGGCTTGCTGGCTGATGTAATCTGGCTTGGCCCGTTTGTGATTGCAGTCAAGGTGATCATCCTTCTCTTTCTCTTCGTGTGGGTGCGCGCAAGCGTCGGTCGCCCACGCTATGACCAATTGATGGGGTTCACCTGGAAGGTTCTGCTGCCGATCTCGTTGGGCTATATGATCATTACCGCCCTGCTGACACTGTTTTTCAAGTAGTCTAAGAATTACGCTGAGCATACCCCTTCCTTGGAACTTCAATCTCCGAGGAAGGTTAAAGAGTCAACAGACCAACTGCTTAAGTCCTGCAACCTATTCTTTCTAAAGTCTTTGCTCTTCCTGAAGGCTTCCAAAAGAATAGAATCGTCCAGTGGAATTACTAATAAAGAAGTGATTGAATAAAGGGAAACGCCAACAATGGCCCTAAATAATTTCATTAGGGGTGCGGTAGAAATTGGCAAGGCAATGGGGGTAACCCTCAAGCAACTTGGTCAAAAGCCTGTCACTACCCAGTATCCCGAAGAACCAGTCCCCCTCTATCCGCGCTTTCGTGGCAAGCATGAGCTTCGCCGCTATGAGAACGGCATGGAGCGCTGCATCGGCTGTATGCTCTGCGAAGCAGCTTGCCCGACAGGCGCAATCTATGTAGAGGCGGCTGAAAACGATCCGAATGACCCCACTTCGCCAGGGGAACGCTATGCAGAGGTTTACGAAGTAAACTTGCTGCGTTGTGTCTTTTGTGGCGATTGTGAGGAAGCCTGCCCCACTGAGGCAATTGTCTTGGGACACGAATTCGCAATGGCGGGCTATAACCGTCGCGATTTCATCCTAACCAAAGACGTTCTGCTCAATCCGAATGAAGCTAACGTAGTCATTCGCCCAGAATAAAATCCATTTCAGCGTAGCCGCCGCTGTCAAGTGACATGCGGCGATTGCTACGCTGCACTACAAACGGAGTATGCGACGATGACGCCATCGATTCTCTTTTTCATCGTCATCGGTGCGGTCTGTTTGGCCGCCGCGGTGGGAGTTGTCTCCAGCCGCATACCGATTCACAGCGCCTTGTTCTTGCTGGTCAACTTTGTCAGCTTGGCAGTGCTCTATATTACGCTCGAGGCTCAGTTCCTGGCTGCGGCACAGGTGATCATCTATGCAGGAGGCATCGTTATTTTGATCCTCTTTGTCATTATGCTCATCGGCAGCGAACAGATTGAAACGAGCGCGCAACACCGTACATGGACGCCTTTTGTGGGCATCCTGTTGGGGGTAATTCTGATCTCCAGCATGATCTATGTCTTTATCGACACACCCGAAAGCACCCCGGCTATTTCATCCATTCGGGGTGGCGATCCTGTGCTCCTGGGCGAATTACTCTTTACCCGGTATATCCTGCCCGTTGAGCTAACTGCGGTACTGCTGCTCGTTGCCCTATTAGGCGCACTGCTCATTGCCCGCTATCCAAAATCGAATTCCGACCTATAAATCGGCTACACTTCTCCTACTTTGAGGAGAATCTCCCAAATATTTCTCCCCAAGCAGGAGAATGTCCCAAATACTTCTCCTTAAGTAGGAGAATGTGCAAAAGGAGAATGCTGTGGTTCCAACAAGTTACTATCTAATTCTTAGCGGTCTCATCTTTACCATTGGTGCTGTGGGTGTATTGACGCGCCGCAGTGCGCTGATTCTGCTGATGTGCGTAGAATTAATGCTCAACAGTGTTAATCTCACGCTCATCGCGCTCAGTCGTCAGTGGGACAATCTCAACGGGCAAATCTTTGTGTTTGTGATTATGGCTGTGGCTGCGGCGGAAGTTGCCGTGGGGTTGGCAATTGTCATTGCCCATACACGTCACAATAAAACTACCAACATTGACGAAGTGAAACTGCTCAAATGGTAGGACAGGTTCTTCCGACGAGCAGCGCCTGGGTGCGCTGCAGCCCATCAACATCTGCACCCAAAGGATACCAGTATGGTTGAGTTTGCTTGGTTATTGTTTGCTTTCCCAGCGGCGGGAGCGCTCATTAACCTCTTTATTGGCCGACAACTTGGCAATCGCAACGTCGGCGTGTTGGCTTCAGCCGCGGTTGGTGCGTCCTTCTTGGTCGCCATCGCGTTGCTCTACGCCCTATTAGGCATGCCCAGCGAAGAACGTATTATCACGGTTCACCTCTGGGAATGGATCACCATTGGTACCTTCACGGTTGACTCAGCCCTGCTGATTGACCCGCTGAGTGTCACCATGAGCTTGATCGTTACTGGCGTGGCGACACTCATTCACATCTACTCCGTAAGCTATATGGAGCACGATGAGCGGTTTAAACGATTCTTTCTCTATCTAAACTTCTTCGTCTTCGCCATGCTCATCCTTGTCCTCAGTGACAGCTTCTTGGGCATGTTCGTTGGCTGGGAAGGTGTAGGGTTAGCCTCCTTCCTGCTCATCGGCTTCTGGTTTGAACAACGCGATGACTCGTATGGCTACTATGCCGATGCAGGTAAGAAGGCATTCCTAGTCAACCGCGTCGGTGACTTTGGCATGATTGTTGCCATGCTTGCACTCTGGTCTACAGTGGGCAGTTTGACCTTCTTAGAGGTCTTTGATGCCGCCCATCATGGCGCGTTGGCAGTCGGTGTAGCCAACTTCATTTGCATCATGTTGCTATTAGCAGCAACGGGTAAGAGCGCACAAATACCGCTCTTCATATGGTTGCCCGATGCTATGGCAGGCCCCACACCAGTCTCGGCATTGATTCATGCTGCAACAATGGTCACAGCGGGTATCTACATGATTGCCCGCACCAACGCACTGTGGCATATTGCGGAAAACGCATCCATGATTGCCGCCTGGATTGGGGTGCTTACGGCCTTCTTTGCCGCCACCATTGCCTTGGTGCAGACTGACCTCAAGAAAATTTTGGCCTACTCCACAATTTCACAATTGGGATTTATGATGTTGGGTGTTGGCGTTGGGGCCTATGGCGCAGCCATCTTCCACCTCACCACCCACGCCTTCTTCAAAGCGCTCTTGTTCTTGGCTGCGGGTAGCGTCATGCACGCCACACACGGCGAGCTAGACATTCGCAAAATGGGTGGGCTACGCCATAAGATGCCCACAACTTTCGCGACTTTCCTGATCGGCGCGATAGCCCTGGCAGGTATCCCCCCGCTGGCTGGCTTCTTCTCCAAAGATGCCATTTTGTTGGGTGCGCTCGTCTCCAATCCAATTCTCTATGCCGTCGGTTTAGCAACGGCACTGCTCACAGCCATCTACAGCTTCCGAGCAGTCTTTCTTACCTTCCTTGGCACCCCGCGCGACAAACGGCTCTACAATCATTCACATGAAAGTCCAGCCTTGATGACCATCCCGCTGTGGATTTTGGCGGCACTCTCTATTGTGGGTGGGTTGCTCAATCTGCCTTTTGTGCTGACACTAGAAGGTTGGCTAGAACCGGCATTAGGCCATCATACTGAGCCATCTCTGACCATAGAACTGCTGGCAATCACCCTAAGCGTGATTGTTGCGCTCTTTGGTCTGGTCATTGCAGTTGCCCGCTATCTGCGCAACGAAAGCTGGTCCACACGTATGGGCGATGGCTTTAAGGGCTTGTCACCCGCCGTTGAACGCAAGTGGTATGTGGAAGATTTTTACAACGCCATCATTGTCAATCCCCTGCGACGTTCATCAGAGTGGTTCGCCAGGGAATTTGACCAGAAGTTTATTGATGGCATCGTCAATGGGACTGCTAACGTTAGCGCATCCCTTGGCGAACGCACCCGTCGTTTGCAATCCGGAGCCATCCCCGCCTATGCCTTGGGCATTCTCATCGGCGTCGTTGGACTTCTGGCCTTCTTTGTAATCAGTGCATAACTTAAAAATGCTCAGATTCAAAACTCTTAGATTAACTTTGCGTGCGCGTTCAGCGCCCCAGCTATAAAGCAGGATAGACCGACATGGCCTTTTCTATCCCATATTTACTCTCAATTATCACCTTCTTGCCCCTGCTCGGTGCCATTCTCGTGGCCTTTGTGGGTGGCGATGGGGCAAAAAAGCAACTCGCCTTGATTACCACGTTGCTCACATTCGTGGTAAGTCTGCTGCTCTGGCTCAACTGGGACAACAATCAAGCGGGGATGCAATTCTTAGAGGATCTGCCCTGGTTCCCTGAGCTAGGTTTGCGCTACATCATGGGTGTAGATGGCATTAGCCTCTTCTTGGTATTGCTCACAACCTTTCTCATGCCAATTGCTGTCTACTTCAGCATTCTCTATGTGCATGAGAATGTAGGGCTTTACTTTATGCTCATGCTGCTCTTGGAGACCGCCATGATCGGCGTCTTCCTGGCGCTCGACTTGGTGCTCTTCTTTGTCTTCTTCGAGTTCAGCCTCATCCCCATGTACCTATTGATTGGCCGTTGGGGTGGCACGAGACGCGTCTATGCGGCGCTCAAGTTCTTCCTCTACACCTTTGCGGGTTCTGCGCTGATGCTCATCGCAATCCTGGCAATCTTCTTTGCCACAGGCACCTTCAACGTGCTGGAACTGCAAAGTGGGCAAATTACGGGAGCGCTACAAACTTGGGGCTTCTTGGCCTTTGCTTTGGCCTTTGCCATCAAAGTGCCAATCTTCCCCTTTCACACTTGGCTGCCCGATGCCCACGTTCAAGCGCCAACGGCTGGCTCTGTGATCTTGGCGGGTATCCTGCTCAAGATGGGAACCTACGGCTACTTACGCTTTGCCGTCCCCATCTTTCCCGAAGCCGCGGCGCAGTTTGGCCCGTGGATTGGGGCATTGGCCGTCATCGGCATTATCTACGGGGCACTAGTCGCCCTTGTACAAAAAGATATCAAATCGCTGGTCGCCTATAGCTCCGTTGCCCACTTGGGCTATGTCATGTTGGGTCTTGTGGCAATGAACCTGCAAGGGGTCAGCGGCTCTGTTCTACAAATGGTCAACCACGGTCTCAGCACTGGCGCTCTCTTCCTCATGGTCGGTATGCTCTACGAGCGCCGCCATACACGCATGTTAGAAGACTTTGGTGGGCTGTGGAAGAGCATTCCCGTCTTCTGTGGTTTCTTCCTAGTAGTGGTCATGAGTAGCGCTGCGCTGCCCGGTCTCAACGGCTTTATCGGCGAATTCGCCATCCTGCTAGGCGCGTATCAATACAACTCTTTCTACGCCATTATCGGTGCGTTGGGTGTCATTCTAGCCGCCTGGTACTTGCTCACTGCCTTTCGCAAGATGGCACAAGGGCCGATTACGAATCCAGCCAATGAAGCCTCGCAATTGAGTGACTTGCGCCGTGGAGAGATCGTCATGTTGGTTCCGTTGGTCTTGCTCTTCTTCCTGATCGGTCTCTTCCCCAACCTCTTCTTGGACAAGATCAATCCTTCCGTGCAGCAGTTGGTCGAGAATCCTGC
>JBBQIG010000126.1:0-10709 GCA_038324715.1 Anaerolineae bacterium
AGTTTACCATTCACTCAACCAAGCAGTTTGATCATTACTGGTTATTTCACTTTCTGGAAGGTGATCTCATACGACCAGTGCGCGTGGTAAAACGGCGGAGAACAGCGATCATCCACAGTTGGACAAATGGCATACTCGTTATCAACAGGGCCTAACTTCCCCACCACATCAGGAATATGGGGGAAAGGGTTATTCATTTGGTTAGAAACCTGACTGCTAACTGCGCCAGCGGGGTCAGCGGCAATATAAAGTTTATAAGGATCCCAATCCATCTTGATCTCGGCTTTACCAGGGCCTTTGCTGCCCGTAACTACATTGAGATTGTCAGCCACCGCATTCTTGATGATTGCACCATCAACGTTATTGCCACCCTGATCTAACACCGTAACAAAGATAATCTGTTGCCCCCCTTTGTTAAAGATACCCCCATTGTTGTCGTCGAAGCCAAGAAGACGGTAATGAACAATTTGATATTGAGCATTGGGGTCAAAGTTACCCGCAGTACCACCATGTAGTCCTGGGTCAACCGCCACTGGTTCGGCAGGGGCTGGTTCTGGGGCTGGTTCTGAAGGTGGAACCTCTGCCGGTGGGGCTACTTCCTCGACTGGGGCTGCGTCTGTCGAGGGCGCTAGCGGCTCGCCAGCAACCGGGGCTGCATCCGGGGCAATCTGGGCTACAGGCTCGACAGCAGGAGGAGCAACAGGAGGCGGAACTGTAACAACTGCCACCAACTCTGAATTTTGCACTTCTACCAATGCGCCAAACAGCCAGCCCGGTTGCTCGTCAAAGCAACAGACTTGCCACCAATCCCCCGCTTCATTGCGCCCCACCACAGAATACTCAACACCGCGCGTAGCGGCTCCGATCTGGGGATAATCAGTGCTTGGCCCATTGCGGACGTTAACCGCCTCAGCTACGACGATCAAGCGCGGGCTGATAGCGGATTCATCAACTGTCACCTCTGGTGATGCTAGTGCTGAGGGTAAAGGTGAGGTTGAGGGTAAAGGTGAGGGTGTTGCGGTGGGTAGCAAGCTATCCACCGTCACTTCACTGGCAACTGATTGCGGCTCCGTGAGCACGGCACTCGTGGTTATGGGCACATTTGGCGTCACCGTGTCGGTGCTTGCAAGCGCCACAACCGTGGGGGCGACAGTCGGCGCAAGCGTAGGCGGAATCGCCGTGGGCGGGGGCAAGGGACTCGGCGTAAAGGTAGCCACCGACACCAAAGTTGGCGTTGGCGTTGGTTCATCTTCACCGCCTAAACCCAAGCGTGCGGGGCCACAGCCACTTAAAAACAGGAGTGTACTGCTAAATAACAACATAGAGATTTGTAGACGTAGCATCGTTAAAATTTCCGTTGAGCAGTCAAAGCTTGCACCTCAAGTTTCTGCTCAATTTCCGAATTGATTTACAGGATAAGTTCTGGTTGATCTTGCGGGCACGCTCGACGGTATTCGCGCACAAGATGTTTGCGCGCGCAACGTACCTGGCGGATCAATAGCAACCGCACAGAGCAAGAGTTTCTCGCTAGAAGTTGTTTGACCAGCGTCAAAATACGCAAGAATCGCAAATGTTCGTTGTCGAGCAACTTCTTTTTCTATTAACTTTTCGGTTAACTTTTCCGTCAAATTAAGTGCCACAGCGGGCAGTAATTCGTCCTTCATGATCTTTTCCTTTGCAAACTATGCAGGTTATCTATCTATCTATGCACATACAGAAATTCCGACCTGTTCACTCGTGTCGGCGTATATGCTGATAAAGGAAAGATCAATCTTCAGTCGTTAATATGGGTCTTCTCTGTATAGAAAAATGCTGCTGTGAGGAGAGCGCAACATCGAAAAAAGATGGCTGAGGTCTAGCCATCTCTGCTGAGGCAACAAAAGGAATGCTGCAGGTAATAATTTTTTGTTCTACCGGAGTGCGGTAGACACTACCATATAGTTTGTGCATAGTGCTAAACTTGCATTCCACAAGTGCCGCAAGCATAGCACAAAAATTGTCATACCCAAAAAGTCAAGAGGATAAAACATTTTGCCAATTTTGATAACTGAGTATGTTTCAATTATGCTATAGCCATCCAAAGATTGTATAAGCACATGGGTAGCTTAGGCTAGGTATTCAAGTCTCTGTAGAATTTTGTTCATAGACCTTTGTAAAGTAAGTTAGCGACAGATATGCAAACGATCCCGTTTGCATACCAAATAACAAGCTAAGGATAAGGGACAGGAAGTTGTATAGCTTCCTTCCAAACTTTCATTCGTCAAGCAAAATGTGAGATTTGTTTCACCCAGTCTATGCGAGTTTGCAGTAGACGCAGTCTCTTTTGGTCACGTAGCTCCATTTTATTCTCATTGATTCGCAGCAGTTTTGGAAAGGTATCGAGAGGTTCGTTAGGCGCAAAACAGGAGGCAATTACACTTATGCGCGTGCTTTTTGTAGAAAAGCAGATTGATTATGAGCCACAAGGCATCATGCAGCTTTCATCCGTCCTCAAAGAGGCGGGGCATGAAGTCGAGCTGGCAATCGCAGCACAAGAAGACCCCATCAAAGTCGCCCAAGAATTTCAGCCTGATATTCTTGGCTACAGTGTCATGACCGGCTCCCAACGTTACTACTTTGACCTCAACTTGCAGATCAAAGAAGCACTTAAGGGACATAACGTCACCTCTGTGTTTGGGGGGCCACACCCCACTTTTTTCCCTGAAATGATCGAAGAACCTGGCGTTGATGGCCTCTGTGTAGGTGAGGGCGAAGGCCCTATGGTGGACTTTGCCAACGCGCTGGGCAATGGCGGCATCAAGCCTGATATTCCCAACTGGTGGTTCAAAATTGAAGGCGAAATCGTCAAAAACGCCGTGCGCCCTCTGGTGCGTGACCTAGGCGACCTGCCCCAACCCGACCGTGACTTGATCTATCGCAAGCACGAATATAGCCGTAACGCACCCATCAAACGCTTTATGGGGTCACGCGGCTGCCCCTACCAATGCACCTACTGCTTCAATCACGCCTATTATCAAATCTATAAGAGTGAAAAGCGGGGCAACCAACGCCCGGTGGATTCTATCATAGAGGAAGTCAAGCAGGTGCGCGACAAGTGGGGGTTGGAATATGTATTCTTCATTGATGATCTCTTTATCATCTATGATGATTGGCTAGAGGAGTTTGCCGAGAAGTGGCCCAAAGAAGTGGGGATGCCATTCTTCTGCAACGTACGCGCCGACCTGATTGTGCGCTGGCCCCGCAAAGTAGAGCTACTGGCAAAGGCTGGCGCGTTTACAGTGAGTATGGGCATTGAAGCCGCCAACGACCACATCCGCGCCGAATTGCTCAAGCGCCACATGACGCGGGAACAGATTGTACGCGCAGGTCAATTGATCCGCGCCGCAGGGATTAATGTAACCGCCACCAACATCTTGGGCTTGCCTTCCAGCAAGCTAGAGGACGACCTGGATACCATGCGGCTCAACGCCGAAGCGGGGATTTCCTATGGACAAGCCTTCCTCTTCCAGCCCTATCCCGGCACAGAGTTGGGTGAGTATGCGGTGGACGGCGATTATCTGGCACAGAAGTTGGACTTTGATGACATCTCTTCCATTGCCTGGGAACGCTCGATTCTGGTCTTTGATGATGAGAGTGAGAAGCCCCAAGTGGAGCATCTCCAACGGTGGTTTGCGATTGGGGTAGAATATCCTTGGCTGGAACCGCTCATCCGCAAGCTAATTAAACTGCCCCACAACAAATTTGTAGATACCTCCTTTTGGTACATCCACAAATTGTTCAAGGGCTATCTGCTCAACAAACGCGTACACCCCATCAAGGCGAATCCGCGTGCCCTGTGGAGCGCAGCCAAGCAGTTCTTACAAATGGACTCCTAAGTTCATCACATCAAAGCATGGTAGCACTCGTCCCGCGGCGGACGAGTGCTGATAGGCAGGGAAATTCCTTCACCAGCTAGATTAGCGTCCTCATCCGCAGAATTGTCCCGCCCAGGCTCTCCAGCGCAGTAGCAATTGATAGCTTGCCATCCTGTTTCAGTTGCTCTATTGACTGGTTCAACACGCCGAAAAAGACTCCATCCATTCTCGATAAATTTAGCGAAATCAGTTGGGTAAGCTCTTCGTCATTCTTTGCTTTGAGCATCTTACGGATTAGCTCGAGAGCTTCTTCTGGGGTCATCTCTTCTCTCCTAATTTCTTCCAATACTTCTCCGTTTGCGAAGATTGCCAACTCTCCACAGGCCCACAAGCAGTAGCAAAGTCAATCCGCTTGTTAAAACACCCGCTAAACGCACGGCGGTTGGCCCCATCCAAACATCAATCGTGTGAGAACCAGCAGGCACGTCAATCTCCATCAACCCATAGGGTGGTGAGATGCGATAGTCAACAATAGAACCATCTATCCGAACCTGCCAACCAGGAAAAGCCAAAAGCTGAATCTGCACCGTTCCTGCGGAAGCCATCTCTACCGTGCCACCAAAGGCATGACCCAGGCTATAAGAGTCTAGTACCAAGCCGTCCCCTGCGCTAATTACCAACCGCGTTAATGTCTGGCGATCAAGAGGCGCATCTTCTTCAAGCCCGGCTTCAGGTGCAGCCTCAAGTCTGGAAAGATATTGTTCTTGCATGGGAGAAAGCGAATAGGGCATTTCATTATATTGTGTATACCCATACATATCTGGATGTTCAGCTTCGAACTCTGCAACTGCCCGTCCATCTTCGCGCCATGCTTCAATCGGTTGCACTTCACTTGGTTGGCTGTAGGCAAAGCTTGCAAAGACAATGACTAATGTCAACGTCAAAATGCCCGCTTCCTCCATCGAATTTGATTGCGAATCTGATCCAAATTGCCGTGAAATCGGTCGCGATGTCACCCGTACCAAGTCCGTTCCGTCCAGTAGCTGCCAGACAGCCAAGCCGCCCAATGCGCTCAATGTGAAAGCGGCAGGCGCTAACAGTCGCCAAGGAAACTGGATGATCTCGAGTAATGGCAGGCTTCGCCACACCCCTGCGGCGATGGGTGTAGTCGCAAACAGAATAGCAGCGGTAGCAATTAGAAAGAAGAGCATAAGCAGTTGCGGTGCCTCTTGCGCTGCTGTTTGCTCATCTGTTGACGCAGCGGTTTCACTAACTCCCGTTTTGTCAACAAAAAGCGAACCCTGCAGGATCAGATAGGTGGCGAAGAAAGCCAAGAGGAGCAGTATGGCTCCCTGCTGAAAGCCCATACCATCATTCGCGCCTGTTGGATCGTCCGAATAGCCATATCCCCAGAAAGGACTAAAGAATTGTCCTACATAGACCCAGTGACGCTCATAGCCATAAGTTTCGCGTGTCCAATTCTCTTGAACGAGAAACTGCCCTTCTATCACCAAAGGCAACAAGAAAATTGCCGCCAATAAGATGCCAGCAATCCCTGCACTCACGCTCAACAGAGTCCGATGGGTAAGCGCGCGCCATCGGCGAGAAACTGTTTCTTGGACTTCGACCCGCCAGGTTAGCCACAGCCGAAAGAGAATGAAGGCTGCCAATAAAGGGGTGAAAGCTGGCAGCGCAAAGGCATGAGTCAAAAGCGCACCTGCATAACTCAATGCAGCGACAAGCAGCCGTCCTTGCCAGCCACTGGCTCTCCCATAGGCAATCAAGCGGTCAAATGCAAGAATGACCCACGGAAACCACGCCATGAGCAAAGTCTCGGCTAACGCCGCACGCACATAAATGTCGAGCAGATGATAGGGGGCATAGGTGTAGAGTAACCCCGCTACGACTCCGCATAGAGAGGCAATGGGTAGCGCATTTTTTGAGGTGGATTTGTGGGTTATAGGGGGTTCTTCTTTGCCAGTAAGGTTTCCTGTAAGATTTTCGCCACTACACCAACGTTTGACCAGCGCATACATGCCCCAGGCTCCCATCAAAATCGTGATAGCCCAAGTCAATTTGGCCGCATTCGTTACACCGACACCGACCAACACAAAAAGCTCAGCCAAATAGAAAGCCAGCGGAGCTTGCACGAGGAAGGTAGGATAGCCATATCCCATGTTATGGTGCATTCCCCAGCGCGGCCAAAGTGCGCCACTACGGATCGCCTCGTCGAACATCGTAATGAAAAAGACACTGTGACGACCATCGTGTGCGCTATAGAAATAACCTGGGGCTGTAAGAGGGGCTAAAGCGAACAGACTCAGCCCCATCAAGAGAAGGAGATAAGGGTCCAAACGGGAGAAAGCACGGCGCATCCTGTGGTCATTGCCTCTAATCTATTGCAGATCTACTCTATTGCAGTGCTACTGCAGATAATCAAAATAGCCAGCTTCTAAATTACTCGTTTCGGGTCATGGTAAAGCGTCTTTTCCTTCGCGGAAAGCAAAGTCGCCCTAGTTGCTGGCTAACACTTGAGCGCCCTCCGTGGTTTGATTATACATGACGGTTCCAGGAAAAGGTATAAGGTACAGAGTTCATAAAACTACGTCATCATGCAGCGAACTACTACAACGACTCAGGTTGAAAGATGCTTGGACGGTGAAAGTATGGAAGGGAGATATTGCCCTTCTTCCATCGCCCTTTACAAATTTGCCCATGCTTCATCCTCTTCGGCTGTATTCCATTCGCGACGCAACAGAGTTTCGGAAGCAAGCAGGGTTCGAAGCACTTCACTACGCAAAACACGAAGTCGCCGAAGTTCATCTTGCAAAGCAAGATAATCCTCATATCGAATCATGGCAGTTATAGGCTTACCATGACGCGTAATGACAATATCTGTTACCCCGCTACACGCTTCATCTAGCATACCTCGCCAGTTTTCACGAGCCGAACGACTACCGAGGGTCTTAACATTCATTATCAGCCTCCAACGTGAGAAGCAAATATCTTCGACTTGACGTTGAGTCCTACTATAGCTACTCTAACATACGCAGAGGTTATCGGCTCAAGTCAATTGCGGTACAGGAGGTACTCCCCCATGTCCATTTCCAGCGTCCTAATACGCAAACTAATTTTGCTCATGCTCGTGCTCGGCACGTTCCTAGCGGGTGCGACCTATCCAGAGACCAGCCAGCAAACCACGCCCTCGCCACTATCGCTCCTGCCCAAAGTAACATCGCCCTTGCAGCCAAATCTAGCCGCAATGGTGCCACCCACACCACGACCGACACTACTTCAGACATCGCCTCTGTCGCCCTTCAATAGCCCCCAAGCAACCAATACCCCGACCCCCACGCCATCCATAAATTTTGAAGTGCCGACGGCTACACCTCAGCCAACGTATACCCCCAAGCCGCCACCGCTTGTGATCAATGCAGCGGAAGGCATAGCGAAAGAGTTGACCTTTACCTTCTTCGTGGAGCGCGCCAACGGACAGGAGGAAATGTTTATTGTTCCCCTGGCGCAAGTACCGATGATGTTAGATGAAGCTGACGCGAGCGATTATGAAACCTATAAGCAACAACTGTTAGAGTTAGGCGCAGGCGACCGCCTTGTCTACGCATGTGCCTCAACGCAAATGACAAGAGTGCCTGAGCAATTCCAATGCCTCGGTCGCAAGCGCATCACCCTCAATGTGCCCCCGTGAGAGCTATTTAGGCGTATTACCTACGCATGTCCAGCCTTACCCTGCGCCAAGCCGCTTGTAAAAAGAGACCGTTCTATGCAACGCACCAAGGCTACTTTCTTCGGTATAAAGCACCAGGGGAGACCGCCTCCCCTGCTACCGCGTCAACCAGCAATGCCGCTAATGTAGATCCATTCGTCTCAATGCTCATTGCCTTATTTCCCTACCCCTATTTACCTACTTAAGTGCAGTTCAACAAGTTTGTAGGGACATACCCCCGTGTCTGTCCGCCCGCCAGAGCGGTACGGCACAGGGGCCGTACCCTACGAGCTTATCTACTATCCTACCTCAATCAATCCGCTGAATGCGCGCGCCCAGGCTACGCAGCTTTTCATCAACGCGCTGATAGCCCCTGTCAATCTGCTGCACATTGCCGATGGTCGTGACCCCATCCGCAGCCAGCGCTGCCAGCACCAAGGCCATACCGGCACGAATATCGGGGCTACTCACAGGTTGCCCCACCAGCCGCCTCGGCCCAACCACCACTGCGCGATGCGGATCACAAAGGATAATCTGCGCCCCCATCGTAATCAGCCGATCCACAAAATAAAGCCGGCTCTCGTACATCTTCTCATGCAAAATGACTGTACCTTCGGCCTGGGTAGCAATCACCAGCGCAATGCTCATCAGATCGGGCGGGAAGGCAGGCCACGGGGCATCATCAATCTTGGGCACGGCTCCACCAAAATCGGGTGTAACACGCAGGTCTTGCTCATTTTCCACAACCAGCGTATGTGCCAACTCTGGTGCGGCATTTGGATCATGCTCCACATGCATCCGCACCCCAAGCCGCCCACCAAAGACAATATTGACCATGCGCAAATGTTCGGGAATGATCCCCTGAATACGCAACTCGCCAGGTGTAATTGCGCCCAGACCAATAAAGCTCCCGACCTCAATAAAATCGGGGCTGACATAGAACTCTCCCCCACGCAATGTATCTTGCCCTTGCACAATCAAGGTATTGCTGCCGATCCCCTCTATCGGACAGCCCATCATCACCAACAACCGGCAAAGGTCTTGCACATGAGGTTCGCTGGCAACGTTACGAAGAATGGTGGTGCCTTTTGCCAGGGAAGCCGCCATGATGCCATTCTCGGTGGCGGTAACGGATGCCTCATCCAAGAGCAGATCGGCAGCGCGCAACCGCCCATGAGCATTGAGTGCAAACTTGCCATTAATCTCTCGGCGCGCGCCCAAACCCTCCAAAACCTGTAAGTGCGTATCAATGCGCCGTCGCCCAATGTCATCGCCGCCAGCCGCAGTCTGAACGCTGAAATGTTCATGCCGAGCCAGCAGGGGGCCCATTAAGGTCAACGAGCCGCGGATTTGTGCAAAGAGTTGAGCGTTGGGATCCGTGCGGTTGACATTGCGCGCACAGAGCTTGATTGTAGAACCACGACGATCTATCTCTACGCCCAACTGCCCCAGAATGGCGAGCATCGTGTTGACATCACCAATCTCAGGCACATTGTGCAAAGTCACATCTTCGTCGGTGAGCAAACAGGCTGCTAATAAGGGCAGTGCTGCATTCTTATTCCCAATTGGCTGAACCGTCCCGTTGAGGGGGTAGCCGCCTTCAATGACAAACGACGTCATGTCTGAGCCTCGTATAGTTTGCGCGTCATCGAACGTACGATGATGCGCTTGTGGTGGGTAGGGTAGGGTTTGAATCCCAGTAGATAGTTGCATAAAGATAAATCACCTTTGGATTTTAGCGAACTTAAGCAAGGGACGTCAATCTTTGCGTGCTTCATCTCAACTCAAGTTTCTACTCAAGTCTGTGCTCAAGATTAACGCCCACTGCATAGGAGATAAGGTATAAGGCGAATTTCAGGAAATAATGATCCTGTTTAAGTGGTAGAAAGTGGACGAATCCAGACAAAATATTTGGCAAGATGTTGATGGCGTTCAAGCCGTTTTTCAAGTTGAGACATGATTTCTTGGGAGAGCCTGACGCCGGTCTGATAGCTCGTCTGCACACAGGTGACGATGGGATGCACTTGATGCCAGGTCATGGACTGGGCAAAGTTGAGGACAGTGGAAAGTGCGTCGAGTAAGGTGCCATTCCAGTGCTGTTCGAGAATGCCCCATACGCGTTCAATGGGATTGTACTTGCTATGGTAAGGTGGATAATAGGCTAGATGTACAATCAGTTGAAAAGCATCCACGAAGTTCACCATGCGTTGGACGAATTGAGTGCGGCGACTGTGATTTTCCGGTCCATTGTCCTGATGCAGCACGAGCGTCGTGACCTGTGGGAACTCTTGGCGCAGTTGCTGCCAGCAATCTGTGAGACAATCGACGATGAAATCGCTGGTGACGCGACTGCATGTAAAGTAGAGATAGAGTCGGTTATGGTCTGGCAGCAAGATACCATAGGGAGTCACCTTATCTGTGGGGTGAAAGTCATGGTCGGCGGCCTTGACTTCCAGGCGCGTCTTGCCCCTGCGTGAGTAGTCGCCGATGAGTACGGTCGCTTTGGCATCTAACGAGAGACGTAAGACCGTGGCATCGTTGGCTACCGCTGCTCGCAGGTCGGTCAGTTGGGCAAAGATGGCATCAGTATCACTCGTTTTTTTGGGGGCGACTCTTCTGCACGCCACGCAAATGATAGCCCAACTCATTGAGTTTAACGCTGAGGGTGCTGAGCGCAGGTAGGTCTTTATCACTATAGCCTTTCTGCTCACTTAACTGGCGACGCACTTCCGCCGCACTCAAGCGCGTGTACAGACGTGTCGTGCGAAAGGTCGGGTCGGTTTGACTTTGGCTATCGACAATGGCACAGATATCCGTCAGTAAGTTCGGCAGATGCGCTTCGGCCCTTTTCCGCCCCCGCGCACTGAAGTTATCCACGCAGCGCACGCCGCTGGTCAGTTCGTATGTCCCTTTGCGGATAGTGCGCCGATTCCAGCCCAACACGCACTCGGCATAGACCTGACCACCCTTGCCTAGCGATTGCACAATCCGTGCCATAAATATGCGTCGGTCACTGCCTTTGAGTGCCTTTGCTGTCTCAATATATGTTGTGATTATCTCAGGTGTCATTTCGATCATGCACAGTATCTTATCACATCCCTGACTGGATCATTTATTCCCGTGATTCGCCT
>JBBQIG010000127.1:0-10698 GCA_038324715.1 Anaerolineae bacterium
CCTTCATAGAGCAATCTTCCCCATGTGGGTACATCCGAGGGAAAGCCTAACCCCAAAAATGAGAGCACCGACTCATTGAGAATGGCATTTGCCACCCCGATCGCCGCAGAGACAATAATGGGGCTTAAGACATTCGGCAGTATATGCGTGGTCATAATTTTGCCGCGCTTGGAGCCAACACAGGTTGCCGCCTCGACAAACTCTTTCTCTTTCACCGAAAGCACAGCCCCGCGCACAATGCGTGCCGTGGGCATCCACCCTAAAAGCCCAATGACAATGACAATTAAAAGGAAAATGCCCATTTCTGGCCCAAAGATGCCACGTAAGGTCTCGCGGAAGAGCATGATGATGACCAAGAGCAGGGGGAGTTGTGGCAATGCCAACATCATATCGGTAAAGCGCATCAATACATTGTCGAGCGAACGCACATAGCCCGACAGCAAGCCGATGGTGGTGCCAAGAAAGAGTGAAAGCAACATGGCGACCACACCAACTGCCAGCGAGATTCGTCCCCCTTGAAGATTGCGCGCCAGCCCATCACGCCCTAGATCATCAGTACCCATTGGGTGTTCAAGCGTGGGTGCTTGCTCAGACGCCATAATGTCAATGTATTCGGCGCTTGTTGTGTAGAAGATGGGGCCAACCAGACAGACTGTGACAATGACAAAGAGGACTAGCAGACCAAACATCGCCAGTTTGCTGCGACGAAATGAGACCCAAGCATCACCCCAGAGTGTGCGTTGTTTACGCTGCATCATAGGACTGAGTTGAAGCGCGGGGGAGATGGTCTCTGTTGCGGTCGTGGTAACTGTCATGAATTGCTTCCTCTGCATGTACTTTGCCAAAATGGGCCGTTATGACCTCTAGTAACGTACTCTAAAATAAAATTGTCGCCAAGGTTTGAGATTACTTGCGAGCTTTAGTTGTACTGAATACGCGGATCTAAGATGCCATATAAAATGTCAGCGATTAGGTTGAAAAAGACTACTAAGATGGCGAAGATCACCGTTGTGGTCATGACAACAGGAATATCAAAGCTGTTGATCGAGTTGATGAGCAACGCGCCTAGGCCGTTGATGCGAAAGATTTGTTCCGTCACAATGGCACCCGCAAAGATTTGGGGAATACCGAGCGCAATCAAGGTTGCCACGGGGATCAAACTATTGCGTAACACATGGCGAATTACCACAAATTGTTCACGCAACCCTTTGGCCCTTGCGGTGCGCACATAATCCAGTTTCAGATTGTCCAACATGGAGGAACGGGCAAAACGGCTCAATGTTGCCGTTTGAAAGAACGTTAGCACGGCAACAGGCATCGCCATCTGCTTGAGTTGCAGCACAAAGCTACTCCAGTCGGTGACATCAAGCGTGGTGTTATAGACAGAAGGAAACCATTTAAGGTTGACGCTGAAGATGACAATGGCAACCAATCCGGTAAAAAACGTGGGCAGGGAAAAACCAATAACCGATAAAACAGTACTCACTTGGTCAAAGATCGAATTTTGCTTGACGGCAGACAGAACACCTAGCGGAATGGCAATGAGTATGGCAAATAGATAGGAAAGCCCGACCACCCAAAGCGTTTGCGGAATGCGTTCGAGGATTAGATCAATGACAGGTTTGCCGCGACTTGTCCAGGATGTAATCCGCAGCCGTTCCTCTGAATTGCCGATGGTAAGTCCGGTGACTTTTTCGAGAGCATTTAAGGGTTCGTTGATAAAGAATTGCTGCATCCATCGGATGTAACGCACATGAAAGGGTTGATTCATGCCCAGAGACTCACGAATTCTTTCGCGCACCTCCTGGGGGATGCTCAAGGGCAACTGACTGGTTGGGTCACCTGGTGCCAGATCGAGTAGTGCAAAAATAATGAAGCTGATGAGTAGCAGTGTTGGGATTGCTGTCAAGCTTCGACGAATAACATATTGTCCCATATATCCTGTTGACCTTTATCTACAACTATCTACAACCTTACTTGCTGCAAGAAACTGATCTTTTAGAAAAGTCTGTTGGTGAAGGTGGTCTGTGCAACTTTTGCACAGACCACCTTTCTGCAATACCGCATTGCCTAGAAGCAATTCTTGAAACTAACTACTTGTGGCAGCTAGTTAGTCGATGCGATACCAATCTTCGATGTTCCATTCTTCGCTATCCCAGCCTGTCAAGTCGCCAACGCCACCCAGCGAATCGACCCATGCTGAGGGTGATGCGCGGAATACCAGTGGCAAGTTAACATAGTTTTGAGCCAGCATATCATTCAACTGCTTGGCAAGCTCGTTGCGTTCGTCTGGGTCAACCGTGGCAGCAAACTCTTGATAGAGAGCATCATATTCAGGACTGCACCAACGTTCGTTGTTTTCTGCCAACCAATTACTGGCGCGGTTGGCGATGTTGGCACCATCAAGACATTGCCAGCCTGCCAGATAGTTCTGGGGATCGGTGCTGTCATTGCCATTGGTAAACATCTGTACATCGGCGTAGAACTTGCCGAGGGTGTCGGGGCTGGCAGGATCACCACCAAAGTAGACGCCAGCATCGACATCACGCAGCTCCACTTCAACGCCAATCTCATTCCACCATTGCTTGATAAACGCCTGAGTCTTTTGACGTACTTGATTGGTGGAGGTGACATAGACCAGACTTAGTGTCTCGCCATCCTTCTCGCGTACACCATCACCATCAGAATCGACCCAACCTGCTTCTTCCAACAGGGCTGCCGCGCCTTCTAGGTCTTGGGTAAGACAGCCATCATTCGCAGAGGAGACAGCCGCTGGCGGACCAGAAAGGACATTACAGGTAGGTTGCCCAGCGGGACCGTAAAGCTGCTCTGAAATGATATTGCGGTCGATTGCCATCGAAAGTGCTTGGCGTACTCGAATATCCGAGAGAATGGGGTGCGGATTTGGATCTTCTGGTGTCCATTCGGAGCGCATATCGCCCAAGTCCGGATCTGGATTGGTGAAGTTGATGAGAATACGCTCGACATTGCCAGAGAAGGCGCTATAGACTTTGCCTATGCCTGCCGCTTCCATGTCGGCTAGAATTTGAGGTTCTACCTGTACGTTCCAGGCGTAGTCAGCTTCGCCAGTTTCCAGGACGGCACGTGCTGCGGATGCTGCATCGCCGCCACCCTTCATCACAACTTCGGCGAAGTGGGGCTTGTCTGCCTCACGATAGTTTTCGTTCACCTCGAAGGTAACGACATCGTTTGCCAAGAATTCCTTGACTTTGTAGGGACCGGTTCCGATGGGGAAGGTGTTTTGCTCGGAACAGCCCTGTGCTGCTGCGCCGATACATTCCTCGAACTGTGCTTTTTGGAGGACCGGAGCCAGATAGCCACCAAATGGATTGTAGGGGAATGGAGAAGGTGCATCAAAGGTGATGGTCAACGTGCGGTCGTCTACAGCTTCAACGCTTTGGACATTTGAAAAGCTGCTTGGCGAGCTACAACCCGTCTCTGGCGTGACACAATATTGCCAGGTGAAGATGAGGTCTTCTGGGGTAAGCGGCGTACCATCTGACCAGAGAACGCCTTCTTTGAGCGTCCAAGTAATTTGGGTCAGGTCTTCAGAGATACCGCCATTCTCTACTGTCGGAATCTCCTCTGCCAGTGCTGGCATCATCGTGCCATCTGCGGCATAGTTGAACAAAGGCTCCAGCACTAGTGAACCGGCGTGGTAGTCTTTGGTACCTGTCGAAAGATAGGGATTCATGATCGAGATCGCCTGCCAGTAGAGCAGGTTGAGTGTGCCGTCTGTGCCACGCCCCGGTGCTTCGCCGGTGGTGGCTTCCGCCTCTTCGGCAGCGGGTGCGGCAGGGCTGGCTGCTGTACAAGATGAAGCAAGTACAGAAAGAACAACTAACAGTCCGAGCAGATGGAAGCGACTGAGCTTTCTCATCCTTAACATAGTGGAATCTCCTTGTGAAACAGATATGGATTTGGCAAAGTTAGTTGATGAACTAACTATTAACAGGGTAAAACCAGGTTAGCAAGAAACAGGTCGCAGGAAAATAAATGCGAGTCCTATCTGGTACAGGCATTCGGTTAAAACCGCGTCAGCTTTGGAAATCCGGCCGAAGAGAGGTTGGCTGGCTCATATTTTGCTGCGTTGCCTGTATTTGTTGAGGCGGCAAAATCGTACAACGTTTTGACTACCCTGTCAAAGTGCTTTTTTTGCTCAAATTTGCCTCTCTGCTTCCAACACTAATTTCACTTGAGGACTTTGTTCATGAGTCTGATGGTTAATCGAGTTGTTACCATTTACTCTCTGTTCTGAATTTCACATGTGAGCCAATATTAATGATCTGATGATTTTGTTCGTAGCGGGGGCTGTGCTAAAGTAGGAATAGTGACCAGGGGCTGAAAGCTCGTGGTAGCGGCGGGAACAATGGCGTTCCCGCTTTCCTTATTACCTGGCTCTCTCTTCCTGGCATCATTTTAGATGACCAGGAAGTTCTTTTTTGCTCGATTTTTGTTCCTCAAGTTCATTGCCTCAAAACCCACGCAATAAGACAAGTACATATTGATTGAGAGTCCCTAGGTTTGTTTCCCGGGTATTCCGAGGGGCTACTTTCTTTGGCATTGGAAAGCCTTGGGCTTTCATCGCGCCCAGATTGACGCCAACGCCAGTAGAACGTATAATGAGGGCGCACAAATGTTCGGATCTAGTAAGGAATGATGGACTTGGCAAAGACAAAAACGCAAACCAAAGTCGAATATGTATGCTCTGCGTGTGGTAGCACACAGATGAAGTGGCTGGGCAAATGCCCGGACTGTGATGAGTGGAATACGCTGGAAGAAGTGGTTGTACGCGCGGCTGAAAAGAATCGTTTGCCGGTGGGCGTAGGGCCATTTACGAATGTGCAGCCGATCTCGCTGGCGTCAATTCCCAAAGATGGCGTGCCGCGCGTGGTGTTGGCAAACAGTGAATTGAACCGCGTCTTGGGCGGGGGGATTGTGCCCGGGTCTGGTGTGCTGGTGGGTGGTGATCCGGGTATCGGCAAGAGTACCATTCTTTTACAGATGGCAGCAGAGGTGGCACAGCGTTCGGGCGTGGTGCTTTATGTGAGCGCTGAAGAGAGTGACCATCAGATTGGGCGGCGTGCCGAGCGATTGGGTATTCGTGAGGAACGGCTCTTTGTCTTGCCGGAAATTGTGGTGGAGCAGATTATCGAGCATATTCAGCGCTTGAAGCCTGTGCTGGTGATTGTGGACTCTATCCAAGCGATTTACAACGAATCTGGCAGCAGCGCCGCGGGCAGTGTGAGCCAGGTGCGTGACAGCGCATCCATGCTATTGCGGGTTGCCAAACAATACAATATCCCGATTTTCCTGGTTGGGCATGTTACCAAGGAGGGTACGATTGCGGGGCCGCGTGTTTTGGAGCACATGGTGGATGTGGTGTTGCAGTTGGAAGGGGAGCGCTTTCATGCCTACCGGCTGTTGCGTTCGGTGAAGAATCGTTTTGGCTCCACGAACGAGGTTGGCATTTTTGAGATGGGCGAGGCTGGCATGATGGAGGTGAGCAACCCCTCTGAAATGTTTTTGGCTGAGCGATTGCCCAACGCCGCTGGCAGTGCGATTGCTGTTTCGATGGAAGGGACACGTCCACTGTTGGTGGAGGTGCAAGCCTTGAGCAGTTCCACTTCCTTTAGCCAACCGCGCCGCACGGGGAATGGCATTGACCTCAACCGGCTCTTGCTGCTAACGGCAGTCTTGAGCAAGCGTGTGGGCATCAATTTGAGTGATCAAGATGTATTTGTGAATATTGTAGGTGGCATGAAGATTGTAGAGCCTGCCGCAGACTTGGCGATTGCGGTGGCGATTGCGAGTAGCTATCGCAATTTACCAGTGGCAGCCGATGTGGCTGTGTTGGGCGAAGTAGGGTTGAGTGGCGAGTTGCGTAGCGTAGGTCACCTTGCGCGGCGGCTGCACGAAGCCTCGAAACTTGGCTTTCGCCGTGCCTTGGCTCCGCGCAATATGTTGAAGCGTGGAGAGACATTGCCAAGCGGCATTGAGGTGATTGGGGCGCGCACCCTGCGCGAGGCATTGGATATGGCGCTAGTGGGCTAATCTCCTGCTTCTCTGTTCTGACAGAGTTGCAGAGTGACAAGCCGGTATTGTGACATGGGTACTTCGTCATAAAGTATTCATCATAAAGTATTCATCATAAAATAGTAGGTAGTTGCTAGAGATCAATCAGGTTTGCCTGGTGGGTCTCTTTTTTTGCCATTGGGTGTCTCTCGCGTTTGGGACGGTACGCTGCCATCTCTGGCGGCAGTGCCAGCAAGATGCTGGCGTTCCCAGGGCAGCCCCCAGAGTTGACCTGGACTGCACCCTCTGTTTGAGGGTGTATTTTGGTGCGGAAATCAGGTATAATACTGTATGAACCTTGATTTTTACCCGATAAATCGCGCAAAAGGTTGGCCCAAGGATAAGGAATAGAGCGTTATGTTGACGCATAGGGTAGCTCAAAAGTGGCTGTGGGTGGGCTTTCTGTTGGTGCTGGTCCTGAGCAGTTCATTGATCGCGCAATTGAACAGCCAGCCTCTCCATGCGCGGCCCCTCTTGCAAGGGGTGGGCAATCCGAACATTTACATGCCACTCATCCCTGCCAACGATAACACTATCGGCTCTGTTGCTATTTTAGTTCCGGGCGAACCTGTTTACGGATTGTTGGGGAAAGTAGAGCAATCTGCGAGGCGACTTCATACCTATTACCTGGCAACTGCCGATGCAGGCTATTATGCGTTGGCGGGGCAAACGCCGGATATTGAAGCGAAGATTTCTGCATTGGCACGCGCGGATGGAGTTCTTCTTGTGAAGGTGTGGGGTGTGGTGCATGCGCCTGAACAAGCCGGAGAGCCGCTGTTGATTGTGGTGAGTGGGATCTTGGGCGCAGAGGCTGTGTTGCCAGCCACAACAGCCGCGCCAGCGCCTACCCTCGCACCTGTCCCTATGGCGAGTGTCAAGTTTGACGCAGTGAATCTCTATAGCGGGCCATCTTCTGCCAATGTGCGTGTGGGCGTTGTGATTCGGCGGCAGGTCTGCAATGTAACAGGACGTAACGAGGCGAGCAGTTGGCTGCTGCTCACCTGTGCGGATGGACAACAGGGTTGGATTGACGCGCGATTGGTGGATGTGAGAGGCAATGTTGCTACTGTGCTGGTGGTGAATGTAGCTGTGGCAACACCCACGCCGCGTGCCCCCGCGCCAACTGCCACGCCTACAGCCGTTCCACAAACATTTGCGGGATGGCGTATGGAGCTTTACCGCAACCAAACATTAAGTGGTTCACCTGTGGCTGTGGTGGATGTGCCTACTATCGATTTCGGTTGGGATGGTGGGGGGCCGAGTCAAACCTCCACCGATGGTTTCTCGGTGCGCTTCTCGCGACGAATTTCGGTGTCACCTGCCTTTTATGAGTTTAGTGCTGAGGCAGATGATGGCATTCGGGTTTGGGTAGATGATAAGTTGATCATCGATGCGTGGCCTGCCAACCCCAATCAACGCTATCGTGTGGGCCAAGTGTTGACTGGCAATCATGAGATTCGCGTAGAGTATTATGAGCAGTCAGGGCTGGCAAAAGTACGCATGGGCTATGCTCCTCTGCTAGAGGATAGTGTTTGGCAAGCAAGCTATTTCTACGGAGTAACTCCCACTGGCAATCCGGCTTTTCAACAGCAGGAGCCGCGCAATCAAAATCCCCTAGATTACAACTGGTTAGCTGGTTCGCCGCGGCCTGGGTTATTGGGCAATGATTATTGGTCGGCGCGCTGGCGAGGGGAGTTTGCCTTTGAGGAGGGTAACTATGTCTTTCGCGCCAATGCAGATGATGGGTTGCGGCTCTATGTGGATGGATTGCTGGTCTTGGATTATTGGCGCGATGGGTATAAAGATGTGACTAACCGCGTGATTGGCATTGGGGCTGGGCAACATACTGTAGAGGTTCAATATTATGAACGCAGTGGCAATGCCATGATGAAGCTCTGGTGGTATCGCGATTCTGCCTATGTGGGGCCACAGTAGCATTTTTTGTCAGATAGCTTTTTGCCAGAAGCTCGTGATTCATCTCAAGAAACGAGTGCAACAGGGTCAGGTTGAGTGGATTGCTCGACCTGGCTTTTTGTTTGCTCTCTGGGCAGTGATATACTCGCACACCGGCTTGTTGGTCAGTGGAGGGTATTGCGCGGCTGTAGCGAAGATGGGCTAGGTATGGAGCCGGGAGAATAGAGAGATATGGTAGAAGGCAAAATCGCGTTGGTGACGGGCGGTTCCCGCGGCATCGGGCGCGCGGTGGCAGTACGATTGGCCCAAGAGGGCGCAGATGTGGTGATTAGCTATTTGCGCAAGGGCAGCGCTGCGCGTGAGGTGGCTGCTGCTGTGGAAGCCTGTGGACGGCGCGCGCTCGTGGTCAAGGCCGATGTGGGCGACCCAGAGGATGTGGCGCAACTCTTTGCTGAAATTCGTGCATTTGGCGGCCTGGACATTTTGATTGCGAACGCAGCGATTGGGGTGATGGAACCGCTGCGTTCTGTGACGGCTAAACATTGGCGGCGAACCATGGATACCAATGCGTGGGGGTTTGTCTCATTGGTACAGCAAGCGGTGCCGTTGATGCGGGCGCGGGGTGGTGGTCGCGTGGTGGCATTGACCAGCCTGGGTTCTAGCCGCGTGATTGATCTCTATGGGTTGGTGGGTAGCTCCAAAGCGGCGTTGGAGGCATTGGTACGCTATTGGGCTGTTGAGCTTGCACCCGAAGGCATTGTTGTCAATGCCGTTAGCCCTGGCATGGTCGAGACAGAAGCACTCAAATCACTCTCTGATCCAGATGCGCTACTGGCACTGGTGCGCCAGCAGACACCCAGCGGGCGGTTGGCTACTGTGGAGGATGTGGCGGGCGTGGTTGCCTTTCTTTGCTCACCCGCAGCGCAGATGATTGTGGGGCAGACGCTTATGGTGGATGGTGGCTATAGCCATCTTGCCGCCAAATTGCCCAATTAGAGTGGGTTGCGATGCAAATTTCAGGATTATTTCTTGAGAATATAAGTGAATTTGCGCGCAACTATCGAGATTTCACTGTGTTTTATTAAGCAGGTTAGGTACCATTCGCCAACTTGTTGAACTGAATCATTCAGAACGGACTTTTTGAAGATGTCTCTTGATCCAACTGTCAATCATGCTGCAAACGGCCACCGCCCTCCGACGCGCGTTGTTATTACCGGAATGGGTGCGATTACGCCTTTGGGGCTGAGTACTTCAATTACTTGGGAAAAGTTGCTCGCTGGTCAATCTGGCATTGGGCCAATTACACGCTTTGATGCAAGCGAACTGCGCACTACGTTTGCGGGTGAGGTGCGCGATTTTGATCCAGCCAATTACATGGATCGCAAAGAGGCTCGTCGTCTGGATAGCTATATTCAGTATGCGTTGGCTGCGACCAAAGAAGCGATTGCCGATGCAGCGCTTGATATGGATGCCGAGGAAGCCAATCGAGTGGGCTGTATTGTGGGGACGGGGATTGGTGGCGTTCAGTCTACGCTAGATGGCTTTGACGTGGCGGAGAAGAAGGGTTTACGCCGCGTGAGTCCTTTTATGGTGCCCAATATGCTTGTGGATAGTGCTGCGGGTAAGGTTGCCATTGAATATGGTTTGCATGGGATTAACCATGCTGTTGTCAGCGCCTGTGCCAGTGGCACGGCGGCTTGTGGCGAAGCCTTTGAAGTTCTGCGCCGTGGCGATGCGGATGTCTTGATTGTGGGTGGCGCAGAAGCTGCGATTGTGCCTGTGATTGTGGCAGGCTTTGATGTGATGGGGGCATTGAGCCAGCGTAACCATGATCCTGAGGGCGCGTGCCGTCCTTTTGACAGTGAGCGCGATGGCTTTGTGATTAGTGAAGGCGCGGCCATTGTGGTGATGGAGACTGAGGAACATGCCCTGGCGCGCGGCGCACGCATTTATGCTGAGGTGATTGGCTATGGCAGTAGTGCTGATGCCTATAGCATGGCTGCGCCCCATGAAACGGGCCGCGGGGCGATTGATGCGATGGGGATGGCGTTGCGTAAAGCCGCCGCCTATGGTGTTCAGCCCCAAAATATTGATTATATCAACGCTCATGGTACATCGACCCGACTCAATGATAAGACAGAGACGTGGGCGATTAAGCACGTATTGGGCGAACATGCCTACAATGTAAAGATCAGCAGCACCAAGAGCATGACCGGACATTTGCTGGGCGGCGCAGGTGCGTTGGAAACTATCGTTTGTGCCAAGGTGATTCACGAGGGAATTATTCCTCCCACCATCAATTTAGACACTCCCGACCCAGAGTGTGATCTGGACTATACGCCGCACAAGGCGCGTCAGGCTACGGTGGATGTTACGTTGAGCAACAGTTTTGGGTTTGGTGGTCACAATGCCACTATCATGTTGCGGCGTTACAGCTAGGGCGTCCTGCAAGATGACCCAGTTTTTTATGCCCGACGCTGAGGAGAAATAGTATGGCTGAAATTGATAATCTGCCGTTGGAACCAACTGCACCACAAAATGGTAAGCACGATCATTCGGAGCAATCCGCATCTCATATAGCTGCACCCGCATCGTCACCCGAAGCGTCGGATGGGGGTGGACGGCGTTACGCTCAAATTATCGGCTGGGGTTATTCGGTACCCGACAAGATCATTACCAACCGTGATT
>JBBQIG010000128.1:0-10693 GCA_038324715.1 Anaerolineae bacterium
AAGGATCTAGAATATAGCGGCAAACTCAATCTGCCCGTTGTGTTGGTGACAGGACAAGGCGACGAAGAGGTTGCCATCCAAGCCTTGCGCTTTGGGGTTTCGGATTATCTGGTTAAAAATCCTGGCTATCTCTTTCAACTGCCACGCACACTTGAAAATATTCATGCGCAAACGCTCTTGCAGCGTGAACGGGCCGCGCTCTTTGAATCGGAACAGCGTTATCGAGCGCTCTTTGACCATGCACCGGTGGTGATTTTTACCAAAGACTTGTCGGGAGTTTATACCAGCGCCAACACGATGGCTGTGGATCTCTTTGGCTGCGACCCAGTGGGTTTGAGCGATGCTGAGTTAACCGGGCAAGGCCTGGATGGATTGCACGCCGCTGACGCCATTGTGCTTGAACGTGGCGCGGAACATTTGCGGGAAGAACGAGTTCTGACCCCAAAGGGAGAACGAGTCTTTCTTTCGCGCAAAAGCCCATTGCGAGATCGGCGCGGGAATGTTACGGGGTTGATGAGCATTAGTTTGGAGATTACAGAGCGCATTCGTGCCGAAGAAGCGGAGCGTGAAAATCAACGGCGTCTGGCGCAGTTGGCTGAACACATTGATGAGGTGATTTGGCTGCACGAGACTACGCAAGACAAATTGCTCTATATAAGCCCAGCCTATGAGCGTGTTTGGGGGTGTTCCGTTGAGAGTGCTTATGCCGATATCAATTCGATGAATGCAGCCATTGTGCCAGATGACCGCGAACGCACATTGAACATCGCGCAATCTACTTTGTCGGGACATACGGCTTCTATGGAATATCGAATCCAACGTCCCGATGGCTCAATTGTTTGGGTGGCAGCGCAAACGTTCCCCATTCACAATGAGCAGGGCCAAATTCATCGCATTGCCGGCTTGGCACGTGATATTACCGAGCGCCGCCGCAGTGAAGACCAGCACCAACAGCAAGCACGGCTGGTGTCGGTTGGACAGATGGCAGCGGGGATTGCCCACGATTTTAACAACATCTTGGCGATCATCATGCTCTATACGCAAATGCTCCAGGTTTCCGTCCAATCATCTGCCCATCAACGCCACCTCACCACCATTTATCAGCAAGCAACGCACGCTGCCAACCTTGTGCAGCAAATCCTCGATTTTAGTCGCCGCTCGCCCATGGAACGGGTGATCATGGATGTTGTCCCCTTTATCAAGGAGCTTGTACGACTTTGGCAACGAACTTTGCCAGAGAATATTCGTGTGGAGTTCGAGGTGGAAGATCCGCCGCTGGTAATTTCCGCGGACGCGTCGCGGCTGCAACAAGCTTTGATGAACATGGTGCTCAATGCACGCGATGCCATGAATCAGGGGGGAACGTTGCACTTGAATGTCTCTTCCATAACCCTTTTGCCTGGGCAAACCCCTCCCCTTGCCAGCATGAACATTGGCAGATGGCTTTGCATCACCATTCGCGACAGCGGCATGGGAATTCCACCCGATGTGCTGCCCCATGTCTTTGATCCTTTCTTTACCACCAAATCAACGGGGCAGGGGACAGGGCTAGGGTTGGCGCAGGTCTATGGCATTGTTCGCCAGTTGGATGGCTTTATTGAGGTCGAGAGTGAGGTGGGCGTGGGAGCCACATTCACCACCTATTTGCCACTCCTTGGGCAGACTGTTCCCCCTATGGAGGATGACCCGCAACCGCTTATGCGTGGAAAAGGGGAAACGATCTTGCTGGTGGAAGATGAGGCGGCGCTGCGCGAGGCGATTGCCGAGATGTTGGCGCAACTTGGCTATGCGGTGTTGCCTGCGGAAAATGGTCAAAACGCATTGAGTCTTTATGCCGAACATCAATCGGTCATCAAGTTGATCCTTAGTGATTTGGTGATGCCTGATATGGGGAGTCAAGAGCTAGTTCAGCAATTGGCGGAGGCGTATGGTGACACTGTGCCGCTGCGCGTTTTGCTGATGACTGGTTATTCGATGGAAAATCCAGAGGGCTGGCACGCAAGCAGTGGCATTGTCAAGTGGTTGCAAAAGCCTTTCACTGTGGAGACACTGGCCCAGCGCGTTGCCGAGATGTTGAATGAGCCACAGGACGTGGAGCAGGAGGCTGCCGGGGACTAAAGCTCCCCGGCATGTGAAAGTATGCCACTCAAGCGGGCATGTGAACGATTTGCTACTCTCTGTTTGCGCTATTCGATACTGTCTGTGCGGTAGTGGCAGCCCATGCTCTGTTTATTTTGCCAAGCGGCGTCTGTGACCACTAGCGCGGCTTTCACGGCATTGCGTAGCCCGATCAGTTCGTCACTCAAACGGGTGCGCCGGTAGAATTGTTCAATCTCCGTATCTAAGCCACGCAACTCGCGCAAGGCACGCTCCAAGCGCGGTGTTGTGCGCACAAGCCCCACATAATTCCACATAATATGTTTGATCGAACCCATGTCTTGCGTTAGCAAAGCAGGGTCAGCTTCTTCTCTGCCTGTATCGCGCCAGGGGGCAATGTCGGAGCCATTGGGCATGGGCAGATCTTCCTTCACAAGCCGCGCCTGAATGTGATGGGCCGCGCGCTCGCCCCAAACCAGCCCCTCCAATAGCGATGTGCTGGCAAGACGATTGGCTCCGTGGATGCCTGTACAGGCGACTTCGCCCACGGCATAGAGGTTACGCAGCGAAGTTTGCCCCCAATCATCAACCCAAACGCCGCCACAGAAGTAGTGCGCTGCGGGGACAACAGGAACAAGATCGCGTGTGATGTCGATGCCAAATTCTTGGCATTGCTCCAAAATAGTGGGGAAGTGGTGGCGAATCTCTTCCTCTGGCACATACGAGCGCAGATCAAGATAGACACAGGGCACATCATTCTTGAGCATCTCCGAGTGGATGCTGCGCGCCACCACATCGCGCGGGGCCAAATCCTTCCACTGCGGGTCATATTGATCCATGAACGGGCGACCTTCGGCGTCAACCAAGCGCGCACCTGCCCCGCGTATAGCTTCGGAGATGAGAAAGCGCGCGGCTTGACGATGATAGAAGGCGGTGGGGTGAAACTGCACAAATTCAGCGTTGATCGTGCGTACCCCTGCGCGATGGGCCATTGCCACGCCATCGCCACGCGAACCCGCGGGATTGGTGGTGCGCAGGAAGATTTGGCCCAAGCCGCCGCTTGCTAATACCGTTGTGCGCGCAATGCAGCGGCGCACCTGTCCCGTGGTTTGGTCGAGGACATAGGCTCCGACACAGGAGCGATGGTCATAGACATTAAGCCGGTTGAGTGCATGGTGGGAGGGGGTGAGCAGATCCACCGCGGTATGCCCAGTGAGTAAGGTGACTTTGGGGTGGGCGCGCAAGGCGTTGAGCAAGGCGATCTCAATTGCGCGACCGGTGGCATCGGTGGCATGGATAATGCGCGGCTGGCTGTGACCGCCTTCCAGTGCCAGTGAAAGCGCGCCATCCTTTGTGTGGTCAAAGGGAACGTCCACCCGCTCTAGTAAGATGCGGCGGACTGCCCCAGGCCCTTCTTCTGCCAAAATTTGCACGGCGCGCGGATGGGAATGCCCTGCGCCTGCACGCAGCACATCTTCTGCCAATTGGGCAGGAGAATCTTCTTCACCGCGGTAGATAATGCCGCCTTGCGCCCAGAGCGTGTTGGTATCTTCGGGCGCGTGTGCGCGCGTGACCAGCGTCACTGGAACCCCAGCATCGGCTAACGTGAGGGCGACTGTCGCCCCAGCAATGCCTGTGCCGATGATCAGCACATCGCTTTCGAAATACTCAGCACTTGGAGTACCAGAAGCACTGGCAGTAAAAGTGTGTTCGGGTTGCGCCTGATCGCCCTTCAACTGTTCGGACACAATGTACGTCCTTGTCTGCGGTGATATTTGGTGATACTTGTTGATGATAGCGTGTAGGTGAAAAAACGGGCGTCCACCTGGACGCCCGTCTCAAAATTCTATTCTTTGTCTGTTCAGGCCCTTGCAGGCACAGACAGAAGGATGCAAAAGGCTGGGCGATTAGCCGAAAGCGAGCATCCGCTCTACTGCGCTCACCGCACGAATGCGAATATCCTCTGGCACAGTGATCTCATAGCGGTTATGGCGCAACGCATCCAGGGTATCTTCCATTGTGATCTGGTTCATGTGCGGGCAACGCACACTGCACAAGCGCAGCATCTCCTTGTGGGGGTTGGCTGCGGCAATGTTATCGCCCATGCTACATTCAGTCAGGACCAGATAGCGCGGGGCAGAGGTCTGTTCGACAAAGTCGATCATCGCCTGGGTGCTGCCTGCAAAGTCCGAAGCCGCCACGACCTCTGGGCTACATTCGGGATGCGAGACAATGACCACATCGGGAAATTGTGTACGCACGGCTTCAATATCGCTCACGGTGAACTTGTCATGCACTTCACAACGACCATGCCAGCCCACCATCTGGAAATCGGCAGGGGAGCCAAGTTCAATGTTGCTCACCGTTGCCATGTGCGAAGCATCCAGGTGCGTTGGAATCAGGATCTTCTTGCCTGTCTCGTTGGCGACATTCTTTGCCAGATATTCATCGGGCAGGAAGATGACCGTATCACTCTCCAAGCCATTGACAATTGCCACGGCATTGCCAGAGGTGCAACAAATATCAGACTCCGCCTTCACATCGGCATAGGTGTTGATGTAGGTCACCACCGGCACGCCTGGGTATTCAGCCTTGAGCCGTCGAACATCCTCGGCGGTAATGCTCTCTGCCAGAGAACAACCGGCGCGCGAAGCGGGCAGCAGCACCGTCTTGGTTGGGTTCAGAATCTTGGCAGTCTCGGCCATAAATTCTACACCACAAAAAACAATAATGTCTTTGTCAGTTTGCGCTGCCTTGCGGCTTAACATCAACGAGTCACCGACATAGTCGGGGATGGTCGCAAAGAGCGCTGGCTCCATGTAGTTGTGCCCCAAGATGATTGCATTCTTCTCAACCTTGAGGCGGTTGATCTCATACGCAATTTCTGCCTTGATCTGAAGTTCCACGTCGGGAACCACATCCGCAAGCTTCTCGCGCATCTTGTTATACATATCCTGGACCGATGTTGCTTGAATCGCCACAGTTTGGTTCCCTTTCCTGGCTCTTAAATCTACTCTGGCTATGCGTGCCAGATGGATACGCTATAAATTGTCATAGCGTTAACAGTACACTAAGCATACCCTGTTTGGAGCAAATTGTCAATATGACACGAATATGAATTGTGTTAGTGTTTCGATCTGCTTTCGATCTGCCATTGTAAATGAGAGGGTTTGGGTGTTGCGGCAAGGGGGCTACCATCGGGGCCGCGCATCTGTAGGTGGGCCACAATTTGCCCACTTTGCAACTCATCCCAAGTTAGGTCGTGCAGGGGAACTTTGATACGACGTATGGGCATCTGTGGGGCAGCGGCATCGAACCAGACTAGATAGAGAAAGCGCGCCCCCACTTTGCCTTGTACCAACGGGCTGCGAAAGTCCACAGTACCATCTGGACGTTGTTTGGCTTGCAGCTCTGTTGTAAAGCGCGCCTCAATGCTATCGCCGGGTACAGCATTAATCACAGTTCGATCTTGTCCCCAACCCACCTGGAGATCAGCGCATCCATCAAAGGCACGCCCAGGGAAATCTGTACAGATCAGCGTAATAGTTACAGGCTGGACTGCCAGCGCATTCGCTGTGCTTTTTGACATAATGAATTCGCCCTTATCGGCTCAAGGCAGTTTCAAGGCGCATCGTTGCCTGAAAGCGGTCACTGCTGCGGGCACTGCGAACAATGTAAAAGGTGGCTGCGTATTGCTGATCCCCCTCTGTGATCGTCCAGCCACTCCATGCCACATCTTCGGTTTGGCCGGCACCACTCTGTTGCCAACCGGCGGCTTGTAGTTGGGCCTCATAATGTTCAGACAGAGCTGCAATGGTGGTTTCGCCCGTGAACGAAATGCTCGCTTCAAAGCTATCGCCACTGCTGCCTGCGCCGCTGCTATAGACTGAGATGTTGGCTGGGGCTGTAAGAGTTGGCGCAATCGCTTCAAAGGGATTCGAACTGCTCTGCGTCGCCTCCATCGTACAAGGAGAACCAAAAGGTTCTACATTGTTAAGATAGATGTGGAGGGTTCCTGCGCCATCTTCCATCGTCACGCCATTCAACATGACCATGAATCTATCGTCTGGGCTGCACAGTGGCGCGTACTCATTGCTCTGTGATTGAAAGATTTCGTTGCCCGATTGCGTGGGGCGTGTGTAGCCTTGATCAAGCAACTGCTCACGTAACACATTTACGTTTTCCACCGCATTCTGTTGCGCCGCCAAGATCAGTTGGGTACTTGGAAACTCTCCCGTGGTGACAACACTCCCTGCCACGGTCATGCCGTCGGGCAGTTCGAGGTTGAAGGGTAAATCATCGGGCAGCGCGCCGATATAGAGGGTGGTGTTTGTCTCATTGTTAGATGCAAAGGGCTGAACAAAATACTGGCGCAGAAATTGGCGCAGCGTCTCCTCGTTACCGCCTACAATTGTCACAGTTTCGGTGATCTCTTGAGTGGAGGTGACGGTTGCCTGTTCTGTGACTGTGGCGGGTGTGGTGTTCACTTGGGGCGCGGTGGGTTGGATGGGCATTATTGTACACCCTGCGCTAAAGAGCAAAAGTGCCAGGGTGCACCAGGCTAGGGTGAAGGGATTTCTTTGGATAGGTGATTGCCTGGTCAACTGCAAATCGTTACGGTTGGGCTTTGGGTTCATGGGGAACACTCCTATTCCTCTCGAGGCATCTTTATATGTGTCTCTACACTCTTTATAGAACGGGGTGGGGGGTGATGTGGTTCCGAGGGGGGGGGTGGACAGAACAAGAAGAACCTTCCTCGGAGCTTGAAGCTCCAAGGAAGGGGTGGGGCGGCTGATTGTGCGATGCATAAATGCCTTGTCTTTTAAGTCGCACAGGATTGCCTATTATCCTGCACGGAGCAGCCCTGATTTACTGAATGAGCATTGAAGTGAGTCTATGCTTGTGGCGGACGGTTGGGCGCGATGGGTTGAAGCAACTTGCGCCGTTCGGGTGTGAGGCGGTCGAGCAGTTCTTGCGAATATTCAAAGCCATAGCGCGTGGATCCCCAGCTTACGCCATAGCGGAAAATGGTTACGCGGCGTTCACCTGTGGTGTGGGTGCGACTACTCCCCCCGTGCATGATGCCATCGACAAAGATCAGCGCATCCCCTGCCTCCAAATAGAGTGGGATTGCCCCTTCTAGGGTGTCCATGCGGTCGAGGTCAGCATAGCTGCCTGCGTTGGGATGGGGGAAATTTGACTTATGACTCCCTGGAATTGCCATCGTCGGCCCATCCCCCGGCCCCACATCTGTGAGCGCCAAGATCACATTGCATTGACCACAGCGGAAGAGACCATGCTCATAGAGATACTTATTGCGGAGCGCGCTGCGATAACCACCGGAATGAACCGGGTGATGACCTCCAGAGCGGCGAATGGAAGCAATACATTCGTCAATGAATAACCCCTCCACATAACTCTGTTCTTCGCCACAGTAGTGGCGCACATAATTGATCCAGCCAGGATGGTCAATCAATTCTTCAAATGCCGCGCCTGCTTCCACACAGTTATGCAACTCAAAGCCAGTTGCGCCATTGTAATCACGGCGCATGGCGTTGCCCCACCACTCGCCATATTCCAGCGGCGGGAATTCGTCAAAAGCACTGTTCAAACGCTCCAACAGATCCGGGCCTGCCACGTTTTTTACAATCAGATAGCCATTGAGATCAAACATAAAATCATCTAGTGCCGACGGAACGCGTGACTGCATAAGCTACTCTCCAATTCAATATAGGCGTTTCAAATAGGTAGGTGTTCGTCTGGGTGCAAGTACACATAGTTTCCATTTGGGTTGTATGGTGCTATCTTCATTTTCTCTCATTCCATCAACTTGCGCTACTGCAAGCCACGCTCTTGTCCAGGTTTATTCTCCCAAATTCTAATGAAATCCTTGGTCGAGTACACGCTGAGAACCATTTTTTGTCAGCTTGTTGCTATCAAAAATGTAGGTTTCTGTGATAAACTTACTACTTCTACTTCTACATTCCTCGAAATTGACATCCCATCTCGTTGCTACATTGAGGATGCCCTTTTTTGCAAAATTTACAACTGAGAGAAAAATATGCGCCGTCTTCCATTTCAACTCTTTATTTCTATCGCTGGCTTCTTGATTTTGTTGCTCTTCACGGCTACATCGGCCTTTAGTGCAACTCCATCTGTTCGCGAGCAAGCGAGCAATCCAGGAGATCTTCCTCTGGATGCAGACGAGTTGGAACAATATTGGCAAGAATTATATCCCTCTGCCGATCCCTTTGCCGCCGCCAATGAAAATAATATCTATCAGAGCGAACTGCTGGCAAAGGCTGTGCCTGATGAATGTTTTAATGGCATTGGCGCTGACGAATCTGCCGACATTGTGCCAGATTGTCCCAACGGACAGCCAAAGGTCAATGAAGCCTATGTTTGGGGCATGACCGAGTATTCCGATACGATCTGGTTTGGCACCGCGCCCAATGTTCATTGTTTGGTCATGGGCGGCTTCTTGGGTGCTTCCTCACCCATTGCAACTGATTCCTATGCATGTGAATTTGGGCAAGGCCCCTATTCGCAAGGTGGCACTGTGCCAACATTGCCGGGCATCATCGGTGACTGGCGTCCGCCCAGCCTCTACGCTTATGACAGCGCCGCTGAATCGTTAACCGAAGTCACCCCCCCAGACCCGCGCCTGATTAGCAATACTTTGGGGATTCGCTCCGCGGGGAGCATAGGCAATTACGTCTTTTTTGCTGGCCCTGCCTTTTCACCAACTGCCAGCATCAATATGTTTATGTTTAATGCCGCGACCCAACAGTATCTAGGTTCTACCAACCTGCCTGGCTACAGCAACATTCGCAAGTGGCTGGAAGTTGATGGTGAGCTTTATACAGCGGTCGGCACTTCCGCTGGCGGCGCAGTCTTGCGCTATACAGGTGACCCCACGAATCCAGCCACCCGCTTTGATTTTGTAGTTGTTGGCACATTTGATGCGGACGGTGCAGAACTAGCCTTTCACGAGGGACGCATTTTTGTTAACACATGGCCGAATGGCTTAAGTAGTGGTGTTGTCGCTGGGTTATGGATGAGTCCTCTCGTGCCAGCAGGAGGGTTGCCTGAAGACAGTTCTGAATGGGAGTTGCTCTTTAAGTATGACGAGTATGAGCCAGATCCTGTGATTGCTCGCACCTATGGCGGTGGGGCGCTCTTCTCGTATGAAGGCGATCTCTTCTGGGGCACTATGCATGTGCCTTTCCTCGCCACGCTTGCACACCTGAGTGTTTATGGACAAGCTTACACAGACGCTGATGAAAGTCGGCCCGACGAAGCGGATGTTCTCGAAGCCATGTTGGGCAGCCAACGATCCATCTCAATCTTCCAGGGGCGCAACTTTGGCACCCCCGACCAAGAGATTGAACTCGCCTATGGCTTGCCTGAACTTCCTGCCTTTGATCCAGTGAGCCTTGCGTGGTACTTGGTGCCGAATGAACTGGATGAACCCGAACCAAAATATGGGCTGTCTGGCTTTGACAATATGTTCAACAACTATACTTGGTCGATGGCTGAATATGATGGACAGTTGTTTGTGGGCACAATGGATTGGAGTTATCTCCTAGACGACATCATCCAGACCTTCTTGCAAACGCCTTTAGATAGCCTTGAACTGCCTCTTGACATTGTCATTACACTGCCCGATGCCACCTTGGGCGCGGATCTCTATCGCTTCTACTCGCCTGATGAGCCTGCTGTGGCCGCAAGCCTAAATGGCGTGGGCAACTATTCCAGCTATGGCGTGCGTAACATGGTGGGCCGCGAGGATGGGCTTTACTTGGGTATGGCAAATCCCATGAATTTGCTCACCGACCTTGAGGATGACAAGCCTGAAGGCGGTTGGGAACTGTTGCAAATGACACGACACTTAATCCCGCTGACGGTGACGGTGGCGGGCAATGGCAGTGGTAGCGTGATCAGTGACCCCGATGGCATTGACTGTGGCATTATCTGCACAACCTCCTATGACTTTGAGACACCGATAGTCTTGACGCCAACTGCCGACACCGGCTCCACCTTCACGGGTTGGAGTGGTGGTTGCTATGGCCCCACATGCAACCTGTCGCTACTCGATCCAACCACTGTGACCGCAACCTTTACCCTAGACAAGCATCCGCTATTTGTCACCCTGGTAGGTGATGGCAATGGGAGCGTGTTGAGTAGCCCCGCAGGGATTAACTGTGGAACTGCCTGTGATGAATTATATGACTATGGCACGCTCATCACATTGACACAGAGTGTGAGTGCTGGCTCGGTCTTTGTGGGTTGGGATGGAGCCTGTAGCGGCACAGGAACCACCTGTACTGTACCCATCACGGACACAAGTCGCGTCACGGCAACCTTTGCCAATAACCGTTTCCCACTTGTAATCAATCTTGTGGGCAATGGCAGCGGTAACGTGGTCAGCGCACCGCCAGGAGTCGGATGCAGCCAGCCCTCTTGTAGCGCTGACTTCGACCTCGGTACCCAAGTTTCACTCAGTGCAGTTGCCTTCAATGGCTCCTCCTTTGATGGATGGAGTGGTGCTTGTAAAGATTTTGTCCCCTGTCAACTCACCATCGACACGACGAAC
>JBBQIG010000129.1:0-10687 GCA_038324715.1 Anaerolineae bacterium
TAGCGCGGCCTGTGCCTGTGCATCGACCATAACGGGTGGTGGAATAAGCCGCAATGCAAACCAGATGCCAAGTGGAAGCAAGAGGAGATCATCAAGATAGCCGAGGACGGGAACAAAATCGGGAATCAGGTCAATGGGGCTTAGCGCATAGGCGACAATCATGAGGATGAAGATTTGAGCATACCAGGGCGTGCGAGCGTCGAGATAGGCAAAATAGAGAGCGGTGATATTACGCTTGAGGCTGCGGACGGTATCACGTATACGGGTAAAGCGATTTGGGCGAGTGGTCATATCGCTATTCTACGGTTGATGACTCTATCCTTCCTAATTTATCCTAAACGTGCAAGTTCACGTTGAATGGCTGCACGCTCGACCTGATTTTGGGTAAGCGTCAACGCTTGCCGGTAAGCCATAATTGCCCCTTCATTGTCATTCATGCGTTGTAACATATCTGCCCGTGCCAGGTGATAAGGCGCGTAGCTGTCTAGCATATCATGGGGTAATGTACTCAAAAAGGCGAGTCCTGCTTGTGGGCTGCTTGCCAGCGAAATCGCTACCGCTTGATTGAGTGCAATGACGGGAGTGTCGTTGATGCGGCGCAGCGCGACATATAACCCAACAATTTGCCGCCAATCTGTCTCGGCTGCCTTGTTTGCTTGGGCGTGGAGCGCACTGATCGCCGCTTGGATTTGATAAGGGCCTGGGTGACGCAGGTGAAGTGCCTTGTCTAGCAGTGCCAATCCCTCACTAATTAATGCTCGATCCCATAAGGTGCGGTCTTGTTCACTAAGCCGTACAAAGTGTCCCTCACCGTTAAGACGGCCTGCGCGACGAGAATGGCTCAACAACATGAGTGCCAACAATCCTACCGCTTCGGCGTATGTTCCAGGTGTCACATCGGTCTGCTCTGCTTGAAGCAGATGCACCAGCATCCGTGCCAACCGAATGGCGTCGTCGCACAATTCCTGGCGGATGAGTGTCTCGCCGATGGTGGCAGAATAGCCCTCGGTAAAGATTAGATAGAGTACCGCCAAGACTGCATCAATACGGTCGCTCAGCATTGCAACAGGTGGCACGGCAAAAGGGATCTTCGTATCCTTAATTTTGCGTTTGGCACGCACCAGTCGCTGGGCAAGTGTGGGCGTTGGCAGCAAAAAAGCGGCGGCAATCTCTGATGTCGTCAAGCTGCCCAGTGTCTGCAAGGTGAGCGCCACCTGCTGCTCCAGCGGAAGTGCGGGATGGCAGCAGGTGAAGAGGAGCTTAAGCCGCTCGTCAGGAATTTCGCCTACTTCAGCATAGGCATCTACCACCACCAAAGCTGATGGTAGATGCCTATATGCGAATTCTTCTGGTGGAAGCACTTCATTACGTCCATGCTTGCCGCGGCGCAGTTGATCAATGGCCTTGTGGCGTGCCGCAGTGGTGAGCCAAGCGCCGGGGCGAGTTGGAATCCCGACTCGCGGCCAAGATTCCAACGCAGCCAGCAGTGCATCTTGCAGAGCTTCTTCGGCTAGATCAAAGTCGCCAAAGCTACTCATCAACGTAGCCAAAACTTGCCCATATTCTCGCCGATAGAGCTGCTCAATAGTTTGCTGTATGGCCGTTTGTCCAGACATTTGGTCTGCACCCACTGCAACCTTGTTAGGCACTCGGAGTCTCCATACTTGGGATCTCCATTAAGGGACGAATTTCAATGGAGCCAAATTTGGCCGTCGGGATTTTGGCTGCCCATTGAATCGCTTCATCCAAGTTCGCGGCTTCTACCTGATAAAAGCCACTGAGTTGCTCTTTGGTTTCGGCAAAAGGCCCATGTGTGGTCAAGGTCTTGCCATTGCGTACCTGCACCGTGGTTGCTGCGGTGGTGTCCAGCAAGGCTGCGCCACCGCGCATGACTCCCGCTTGTGCCACTTCCTGGCTGTAGGCCCAGTGATTGTTGAAGTCTGCTTGACGATCTGCCTCTGGCATGGCCTCATATTCTTGCTCGCTGTTGTAGATCAAAAGTAAGTATTGCATTGGGAAGGCTCCTTGTTGGGTGAACTTTGCTGAATTGCAGCACGCTTTGTTGTTCGCCGACGCTTTTTGTTCGGTTCACTATACCGACGCAGCGGTACCTGCAAAATCGACACCGCAGGAGATGAGTTTTTCCTAATTGTGTACGAATTTGTAGTGAAGTTGCAACAAGCGATTTTCTCTGTGCGACTGCATAGCTACATTCGCACAAGTCAATGCAAACAAGAAAACAAAACAAGAGGTGCCATCCTTGTGGACGACACCTCTTGTTTATAACTGATTGTGCAACTTACGTATACAACTTCATAGGCTTAAATTCATAGACTCAAACGGGTAGAAGCGTTATTCCATGTCGAGTGCGATAACTTGACCAGTTTCAGCGTCAACAGTAACTGTGGCGGTACCGCCCTCGCTCGTTAGGGTTACGACCCAGACTAGACGACCGTCCACGGTTTCGAGAGCGGCGTTTGCGCTTTCGATCTCGCCCATAAGGCCAGCTTCACCCATCGCTTCGCGGGCGGCTTGAATCGCCTGGGCGATCGAGATAGTCACTTCACCTGCGCCATCCTCTTCCGCAATTGGCAGGCTTGGGCGCTCTTGCAGTGTTACATCCAACGTGACTTGCTCACCATCCCGTAACACCTGAAGGCTGACGGTTTGGCCTGGTTCTGTGGACTCGAAGAGATAGCTGATCAATTGCTCAAAGCTGCTGATGGGCTGGCCGTCAATGCCGGTAATCACGTCGTTGGCCTGGAGACCCGCCTCACTGGCAGGGCCACCCTCAACAACTTCTGCGACATAGACACCCAAGGTATTATCCTCTAGCTCCTGCTCCTCGGCGACACCGGCAGTAATGGTCGTACCAGAGACACCCAAGTAGGAGTACGGATAAGCTCCTTCTTCGATCAAGGCTGGAACAACCTTGCGCACCACTGAAACGGGGATGGCAAAGCCGATGCCCGAGTTGCTTCCAGAGGTGCTATTGATGGCGAAATTCACGCCAACGACTTCACCAAGCAAGTTCACCAATGGGCCACCTGAGTTGCCTGGGTTGATGGCGGCGTCTGTCTGAATGACATCGGGGAGCGAGTAGCTTGGACCCGAAACCCCATCACCGGTTGGAACGCTACGGTCGATTGCACTGATCACCCCAACGGTCATGCTCTCAACCAAACCAAAGGGACTACCAAAAGCGGCGACAGTAAAGCCAACACGCAGGGCGTCTGCAGTTGCCAAGGGCAGAGGCTGCCAATTCACACCCTCAGGTGGTGTCACTCGGATGACAGCCAAGTCTGCCGCTGGGTCAGTGGCAACCAATTCGGCATCGGCCCACATGCCATTGTCAAAATAGACAACCATGGAGGTGGCACCCTCAACCACATGATTGTTGGTGATGATGTGCCCCTCGTTGTCATAGATAAAGCCACTCCCTTGTCCTTGGAGAGGTGGTTGCTCGCCGGGTAGATCAAAAGGCAGTCCGGGTATGCTGGGTACGCCTGGCTCTTCTTGGATGCGTGTACCAGTTACTTGAATGTTGACAACGGATGGCTCAACCTGATCATACAGGTCGGCAAGCAACGCCTGAGATGGAACAACTTCCGCTAATGCGGCGGCGGCATTTGGATCTACGGTAACTTGTTGGGAATCTGCTGCCTGACTGATGTTGGGTTCGATCCACTGGCTAGCCCCTGCACCGAGGGTCAATGCCGTGATTAGTAAGGCTGAACTGAATGCAATGTTTTTGCGGTTACGCATGAAAAAGCTCCTCAAACATGAATAATGAACTACTGGTCGTGTGGATATGCATTTCTGAGTTCAACCTCAAGTTGATCTCAAAAATGATCTTAATTTGAGATTAGAGGACTCCAGAAGACGCAATCCAGTCGGTGGATATTTTCATCCTGAACTCTAATGAGCCAGTATAGCCAATATTCGGGTGCTAGACTTTAGGGGGAGTCTATGGGGAGCTTAAGAAAAGTTTATGAAAGGTATATGGATGCTATATAGATTCTGGACAGCATCTAGCAAATTAGCCCTTGGGGGTTGTGCTTTCATCCCAGGTGAAGTGGCTAATGATGCCCAAGTGGTCGGAGAGGAAGTTGCGATAATTGCTCACCAGCGGTACGGGCTTATCCAAACAGAGTTGGCTGGTGCAGGTGACTGCAATATTTTGCGGGCGACGTACAAAGACAAAGTCTATGGGTAAGGCGTAGCGTGCAGGAACACCCGGAAGAGGACGATAGGTGGGACGTATATCTCCTGATAGGGTATCTTCCATACCACTGGCTTCAAGAAATTCTTCATAGAGCCAGGAGCCACGTGGTAGGTTAAAATCACCCACCAAGATGATCAACGCGTCGGTGGGCAGTGCATTGACCACCTTTGCCAATTGGCGCAGTTGTGCTTGCTGGCGCAAGGCAGACGCGCCGCTGCGTGCATAATTTGCAGCGTAGTTGGCAATGATGTGGGTGTTGATGACAATCAGGGGGATCCCCTCATGTTCATAGTGGATGATGAGCAGCCCTTTGTCGAGCATCCTGTCCATCAACTCCAAGCCATACCAAAGGCCTTGCTCCACAAAAGAAGTATAGTTGTGGGTGACAACTGGAAGGCGCGAGAGAGTTAACAACCCGCCGCGCGGTCGTCCGCGCTTGGGGGCGTGGATGGCATCGACATGATAGGGAGTGGCTGCGGTGAGCGTGCGCCGGAAGAGGTGCTGGTGAATCTCTTGCAGACAAACAATGTCCGCTCCGAGTTTGGTCAATTCTAATGCAAGTGCAGCCACACGGAACGGCGTATCCCAGTTGAGGATTGCAAAGGTGTTAAAGGTGAGTAATGAAATTGAAGCCATCGTGATTAGCCTTCTGTTGGAGCCGTAACAACCGGTTGAAGCGGTAGGCTGAGGGTAAAGGTGGAACCTTTGCCCTCCTCGCTGGCAACAGTGATTGCTCCGCCGTGCTTCTCTGCCAGTTGCCGTGAGAGCGCAAGTCCGATTCCCATGCCTTGATGACGCCGCTGTTGGGCGGGACTCCGGTAGAAAAGTTGAAAGATGCGTTCTTGTTCGGCGAGGGCGATGCCAGGGCCGTTGTCGCTGACGGTGACAAGGAGGTGGGTAGGGTTCTCCTCTGGCTTGACAAAAGCTTGCACGTCTACTGCACCCCCGGCGGGTGTATATTTAATTGCGTTGTGGATGAGGTTGTCCAAAATCTGGGCGATGCGTTTGGAGTCGCCTGTGATGAGGGGTAGCGTAGGACTGACTCTCCACGTCAACGTGATCGACCGGTCATTGGCGTGGACGGCTGCTTGCCGGCATTGATGCTCTACAAGTTCGCCCATATCGACCGGGGCGAAGGTCATCCGTATCCCCTGATATTCCAGTTCACTGAGTAGTGCCAGATCCTCTACTTGCAGCCGCAGTTGGTCAACCTGGTCATCAATGCCCGTTGCCAACTCTTTGGCGAGATCAAGTGCACTATCCGGCGCGAGATCAGGGGCAGAACTCTTGCTAATGGTTTGGGCGGCAGCCTTGATCGCGCCCAAAGGACGACCTAACTCATGAACAATGCCAGTGAGTAGAGATCGGCGCGAGCTTTCCAACTCCACCAAGCGCCCTCCCATCTGATTATAGGCCGCGGCTAGGGTACGAATTTCGGTAGGGCCACTCTCGTCGACTCGCTCTAGGGGAACAGTGGGTTGGAAGCGGCCCACCACCTCGGCAAGGCGGCGCAAGGGTGCGGCGACTGATTGCGCCAATGCCAGCCCGATTGCCAGCGACAAAGCTGCTCCCAGTCCCACTGTCAGCCAGACCAGCGTGCGTAACGGGGCCAATCGCCGCTGGATCTCTTGCAGATTGTGGGAGAGGCGGATAACACCGATGATCCGATTGGGTGCGAGGGTGACAGGCACAGCCACATCCAAGACTTGTCCGCGCAAGACGACATTGTAGTTGATCGACCAAGTGGATTGACCACGCAAGGCGGCATTAACGACAGGACTGTCCACAGGCAAACCCACCACAGGGTCAGCATCGAACCAACTGGCGGCGATAACGCGCCCGTTGGCATCCAGCAGCATGAGTTGGGCGGTTATGCGGGTCTGTAGCTGCTCTAGCGCAAATTGTGCTAACTCTGGATTGCGCCAGATTTGGGGCTGCTCACGAGTGAAGGAGGCAATGATCGCTCCTTGGGCGGCTAACTCGGCGGCGAGATTGTCGAGAAAGTAATTGCGTTCTAACTGGTAGAGAAGCAGGGTTCCGAGGAGTGCCACAAAGAAGAGCACAGGAATCGTGTGGCTCAGGGCCAAGCGGGTTCGCAGACTGCGTAACATGGGCATTTCCCTACGGGGCAACCAATTTATAGCCTGTGCCACGCACGGTAATCAGACGACGCGGGTGCGCGGGGTCTTCTTCCAATTTCTCACGCAGCCAGCGCATATGAACATAGAGTGTTTGACTTTCACCAATCCATTGTGCACCCCACACCCGTCCCAGCAATTCATCCAATGTGAGCACACGGCCCGCGTTTTGGGCTAGCGTGTGCAGCAGGTCAAACTCTTTGGGCGCTAACTCAACGACGCGTGAACCGATGCGAACTTCACGCGCGGCAGGGTCAATATGTAGTTCGCCCACACTTACAGGAAGGAGTTGGGGCAATGGGGCAGGCGCTTGGCTGCGGCGCATCACCGCTTTAATGTGCGCCAACAAGACATCCATATCAAAGGGCTTGGTAATGTAATCATCCGCGCCCAATTCTAAACCCACAATTTCGTCTAGCTCGCGGCGACGTCCGGTGACAAAAATGACGGGCAGATTGGCGGCTTCTTTGCGTAACCCGCGCAAAGCCTCCATGCCATCCATCCCTGGCAAGCCAACATCCAACAGCACGAGGTCGGGCGCTTGGCGGCTCACGCGCTGCAACGCCTCTTCGGCATTGGGCGCGGTCTCCACCGTATAACCAGCCTGACCGAGGCTGACTGCCAAACTTCGGCGCATGAGTGCATCATCATCAACAACAAGAATCGTTTTGGGCATCACATAACACAAATGGGTAACAAACAGATAAACGGATAGTAGACAATAATTTTCGAGAACAAACCTAAGCCATTGAGCGTCATGACTTCGAGTACCAATTGCTGCGCCAGGTATAAGGGCTGGCTTACTGTGGCTTGCTGTGGCTTACTGTGGTTTGCGGTAGGCCGAACGGCAAACTTTATTATAGCACTGCAATCAAAACAAACTGTTCTCTCTCATCCCGACCGCAAATGAAAAGAGAGAAGAAGAGGAAATAGAGGGAGAAGAAGTTGCAGAGGCAGGGGGAAAGTAGCGAAAAAGGCAGAGTGAGACGCCAATTAGAGGCTACGAATGGGCAACGATTGCCCGCCGCATCTTCTTGTTGTCGTTGAAGGCCTCCTCCAGTCGTGGCAGAAAACGGCCTTACTTTGACCGCCCTTGTCTGGATGTGCTACAATTTTCACGGTGCATCTACAGTGTATCCATTGATGCTGAATAACGTATTTCTGTGAGAGGGGTGATCGCACCCCTGTAACAGTGCTTTTGTAACGGTGCTATAGGAATATCATGCGTCAAACTGAAGTTGTTGTACCATCCATGCCCGTCAACTCTGAGATGGTTTCTGATAGCACAATGGCGCAGGGCACAGCCCCTGGAAGTTTGCAGCTACTAGATTTGCAGCCACTACGTTCGGAACCTGAGCACAATCTTGACCTTGCCGTTGTGATTTTGAACTACAACACGGTCGATTTGCTGCGCGAATGTCTTCGTTCTCTCTTGGCAAGTGATACCTCGCTGCGCTATTCCGTCTGTGTGGTGGATAATGCCAGCAGTGATGGCAGTGCGGCTATGGTCAGAACTGAATTTCCTGAAGTTCATCTAATCGAGAATCGGGTGAATCGGGGCTTTAGCGCTGGCAATAATGACGCGCTGCGTTGGTATGGCTTTGATGGAGATGCGTCTGTAATCAATGCAAACGCTGCACGCTATGCGCTCTTGTTGAATCCCGACACGGTGGTTCCCGCCGCGACCTTGAGCGCAATGGTGCGCTTTATAGACGAGCGTCCCACTGTGGGCGTGGCAGGGCCGCGCGTGCGTCGTCCTGATGGTAGCTTGGATCGCGCCTGCCGGCGCAGTTTCCCAACGCCACAGGTAAGCTTTTATCGCATGGTGGGGTTGAGCAAGCTCTTTCCCAAGAACCGTCGCTTGAATGCCTATAATATGGCTTTTTATGCTGAGGATGCAGTGCATCCCGTGGATTCGGTGGTGGGGGCTTTCATGCTCTTGCGACGTGAAGCCATTACCCAAGTGGGGCTGCTCGACGAAGGATTCTTCATGTATGGCGAAGATCTGGATTGGGCTAAGCGCATAAAGGATGGCGGTTGGGAGATATGGTATAACGGAGAGGTAGAGATTACCCATGTCAAGGAAGCCTCTAGCCGCCAGAGCAGCAAATCGCGCATTGACTTCTATGAAGCCATGTGGATTTTCTATGCAAAGCATTATCGCCAGGAGACAAACTGGTTGCTTGATAAGGTGATTTTGCTGGGCATTGTGGTGAAGGGCGGTTTCGACGTGGCACGTCACTTGTTGAATTTTACGCGGCAAGGGTCGCGCACGGGATAATGTTCTGTCATGATTCTATTACGAGTTATTGTATCAACTGCTGAACCTTCCTCGGAGCGGCCCAAAGGGCTCCCCGCTCCAAGGAAGGGTGAATTGTAATTTTGAAGTCTGCATCTAGGCAGCTTTTTATCAAGATGTACTCACTTTTAGCTTGGGGTAAGACCCAGGATTGAGCCAGGACGATGCAGCAGAGTCTCACCGAGACCAGTAGCTATCCTGAATATCGAATAAGACGCAGTCAGCGCCCGGTCTTAATGAAGCGGCCCCAGTTTCTCTTTATTCTGGCGCTGCTGGCAATTGATCTTGCTACGACCTGGTTAAGCTTCATTGCCGCCCATGCCATTTTGGATAACAATCCCGAAGTGGTGATTGGGCCATTCCTGGAGTTTTGGCCGCTGCCAACGGTCTATACAACAGTGTTGGTGGCTATTTTCTTTAGCCAGCGCATGTATCAGCGGCGGCGTCCTGTTAGCCATTTGGATGAATTTTTCAAGCTCATCCTCTTCAACACCTTTGCCATGTTGATCACGGTGGCGATGCTGACATTGGGAATGCCCGACTTTGTCTATCACCGTCCCTTTGTTCTAATGGGCGCTGGTATCAACATTGTGCTACTCACGGCGTTGCGTGCTGTGCATGCCCAAATTCAGTGGCAAGCTCAAGCGCGCGGTGTGGGCGATGATCGAGTGCTGGTGATTGGCACAGGCGAGGTAGGCCAGATGCTGATGCAGAAGATTCTGCAAAATCGCAAACTGGGCTATCATGTTATGGGGTTCATTGATAGTGGCAAAAATGTTCGTGACCAGAAGGTTGCGGGCATTCCTGTGCTGGGTACGCTGGTTGATATTCCGTGGATCATTGAACGCTTTGATATTGATGAAGTGATCATTGGTCTGCCAGAGAGCAGCCATCACGATCTGGTGGGCATTATCAGCCTTTGCGAACGGGAGAAGGTCGGTATCCGCGTCTTCCCCGATGTCTTCCAGATCATGGCGAGTGAAGTCGGCATTGGAGATCTAGGCGGGCTGCCGCTGTTGACCATGCGCGATGTGGCGTTGCAAGGTTGGCGGCTAACGCTCAAGCGTGGGTTGGATGTGGTGCTGAGTGCGATTACGCTGGTGGTGATGAGTCCATTTTTGTTGCTGATGGCTTTGTTGGTCAAGTTGGATAGTCCCGGCCCGGTCTTTTACGTTCAAGAGCGCATGGGACTGGATGCCAAGCCCTTTAAGATGATCAAGTTCCGTTCGATGCGGATGGATGCCGAACTAAATGGCCCCGGTTGGACGACGCCCGATGATTCACGACGCACCAAGTTGGGAACCCTTATGCGTCGATTTAATCTTGATGAATTGCCCCAGTTTGTTAACGTGTTGTTGGGGGATATGAGCCTGGTGGGGCCACGTCCAGAGCGCCCTGTTTATGTGGAGCAATTTCGCCAGAGCATTCCGCGCTACATGGATCGCCACCGTGAAAAAGCGGGTATCACCGGGTGGGCACAAGTCAATGGGCTGCGCGGTGACACTTCAATCATAGAACGCACGAAGTATGATCTGTGGTACATTGAAAATTGGTCACTGGCTCTGGATCTCAAAATTTTGATTCGAACGCTGATGCAGTGGATTGTCGGTATTAACCGCAACGCGTATTAGTACACAAGTAGTACTCATGTACTAGATGTACCCGCCAGGTGCGTCCCAATTTCTAGGCGTGCAGGTTGTCGTTGTCACAGGTTGTCATTCCGTAGGAATCTCTCTCTGCTCTGTGCGCTTGGTGGAAAGACCCTTCCAGGGTGACAGAGACCCTTTTGCTCACAGTGGCGGAGATTCGCCTAAATCGTGGGACAGATCCTACCCGCCAATCCATATTGAATTGTAAGTTACTGAGTTTATGCTAGTACACCGTAATCTAAGTTCTGATGGTTTTACTTGATCTTGATTCCAGAGAACTCAATACGGAAATTTCTATCAGAATTTCAATTACAGTGTACTAGTACACCGTAATCTAAGTTTTGATGGGATCAATCGCCTTGATTTCACTAGCAAC
>JBBQIG010000130.1:0-10668 GCA_038324715.1 Anaerolineae bacterium
AACTGGCAGTTTGGGCAGATTCGAGTTGCGTCTCAAACCTCGAGTTAATTCGTTGCATTGTTCTTTTTCGCAATTCGTACCTCTGGTAGCACTGTCCGTCGCCTGAGTTTTGAAGCCTGATTTTGTCAAAAGTCCAATCTAGAATTAAGTGGTATTTAGAACTAATATTTCTATAGATGGATCTGTAGATGATTTGTGGATGACTTTCTACAGGGCTTTCTGATAGGAAGCACCAGGCGCATGGCATTACTGAGTGATTGTAATGTCACCCTTCTTGCAAAGTCAAATTTAACCTTAAAAAAGGGCGCTACAAGATTTGGCGAATGCTTTGACCCGCGCAATGCCAGGTGATACAATCGTGTTACTCTGTGCGCTGTTGTCCAGACTTCTTTATTCTCCTAAATTCTACTAAGGCGCAACTGGGGCACGATTGAGTAGGTAGGTAATCTAGGCAGGCCTGGGAACTGTTGGCTGCGCTTATATTGGCGAGTGAGTAGGTCGGTTTGAGAAAGTGAGCTGTTATGGAACCACGTCGCACGATTTATATGGATCATTCTGCCACAACACCCGTGCGGGCGGAAGTGTTTGAAGCCATGCAACCCTATTTTGCTGATTTCTATGGCAATCCTTCTAGCATTCATGGCGTTGGGCGACGTGCTGGAGTTGCGCTGACGCAAGCGCGACGTGCTGTGGCGAACCTGATTGGGGCGAAGCCAAGCGAAATTGTCTTTACCAGCGGTGGCACTGAAGGTGATAATGCTGCCGTGCGTGGCTTGGCATTGGCTCGTCGGGCGGCAACCGGCGCGAATCGTATTATCACGTCACCCATTGAACATAAGGCAGTGCTCAACACAGCTCAAGATTTGGCCGAGCATTTTGGTTTCGAGTTGACGCTGCTGCCCGTGGATAGTGAGGGGTTGATCAGCCTGGATGATTTTGTCACGGCTTTGGGGGATGGGCGAGATGTGGCGGTGGTGAGCGTGATGTATGCCAACAACGAGGTGGGCACGATCAACCCAATTGCTGCGATGGGAGCGCTCTGTCGAGCGTTGGGTGTGCCTTTTCATACGGATGCGGTTCAGGCCGCGGGCAAACTGTCGCTCAATGTCGATGAATTGAATGTGGATGCACTCAGTACCAGCGCCCACAAATTTTATGGCCCCAAAGGTGCTGGCTTTCTCTATTTGCGTGGGGGTGTTCCCTTTTTGCCTTACATGACGGGGGGCAGCCATGAGTCTTCGCGTCGAGCTGGAACGGAGAATGTTCCTGCGATTGTGGGGATGAGCAAGGCCTTGGAGTTGGTAGAGGCAGAGCGCAATGTTGAAAATGCACGACTGCGCGTGCTGCGTGATCAGTTGATTGGCGGTATTCTTGAAGGGGTGGATGGCGCACAATTGACAGGTTCTCGCACTGAACGACTTGCCAACCATGCCAGCTTTGTTATTCGCGGGGTGGAGGCTGAAGGGGTACTGATTGCGCTGGATCTGGCGGGAATTGCTGCCAGCAGTGGCAGCGCCTGTACCAGTGGCTCTCACCGTCCCAGCCATGTGCTGGAAGCGATGGGCGTCGCTGCCAATGATGCAGTCGGCGGATTGCGGCTAAGTTTAGGGCACAGCAATAGACCAGAAGATGTTACCTATCTCTTAACCAGACTGCCGCAGATTGTCGCACAGATCAAGGGGACTGCGCCTGTGATGTTGTAGGGCTGTCCGAGGTGTAAAATAAATTTCAGTCGCGTATATTTAAAAGACGATCTGAAACATCTGTGCTGTAGTTCTAGTTACTCTTTGGCACCGCTTTTGATAGGAAGAATATCCATGCTCCAAGCCACAATGACCCTCAATAAGAGTCAAGGGAAAAGAACAAATTTATCCAAGACTGTCTCGGAATACTTCGCTGGCATTGGATTAGTCCGTCTCGGCTTAGAAAACGCTGGGTGGAATATTCTGTTCTCTAATGATTTTAACCCTCAAAAGCATGAGATGTATGCTGCCTATTTTAAGGATGCGGAGCACCATTATTCCCAAGAGAGTATCTTCGACCTTAACCCAGATGATATTCCTGACACAACATTAGCGACGGCTTCTTTCCCCTGCATTGATCTTTCTTTAGCGGGGGATAGGGATGGTCTGGCTGGCAAACATTCAAGTGCATTTTGGGGTTTAATTCGGATTCTTGAGGAGAAGGGTGATAAGAAGCCTGCGCTTGTGCTTTTGGAGAATGTGCCCGGCTGGCTTACATCCAACAAGGGTAATGATTTTCGCATCGCAATTCAAGCTATGAATAATTTAGGCTATGCATGTGATGTCTACTCACTTGACGCCGCACGATTTGGGCCGCAGAGCCGCCTGCGTATCTTTGTTATTGGGGTAAGAACAGAAACAATTAATGCCAACATCTATTCCTTACTTCAACGCCCTAATTCTTTGGATGTAAAGGCGGTCAAAGATGCTGTTCTAGCTAACTCCGACCTAAGATGGAATTTCCTTGACACACCAGAGCCACCCATTGTTCCAACGACCTTAAGCGAGATTGTGGAAGAGATGGACGAAAATGACCCTCGATGGTGGAGCCAGATAGAGACAGATCGCCATTTATTAATGATGACACCGTTGCACAGAGAAAGAGTAGAAAAGCTGGCGATTGGTGAAGAGTGGAATTACCTAACGATGTACCGTCGTCGCAGACAGGGACAGACAAGGGCCGAAGTTCGCAATGACGATAGAGCAGGTTGTTTACGCACGGCTGGAGGCGGTAGTAGCCGTCAAATGATCGTTGCTGGTTGCCGAGGTCTTATCAAGATTCGTCACATGACCCCGCGTGAATATGCTCGATTACAGGGTGCTCCTGAGGATTATCCACTGCCAAACAACACAATTCAGGCGCTAACTGGATTTGGTGATGCTGTATCTGTACCAGTTATTGCATGGGTGGCGGAACATATACTGAATCCCCTAATTGAGCAGGATGAGTTAGCTCGCCCTCCCGTATAGCCAGGATCAGTAGCCCTTCCCTCCGTACATATCCGGCGGGGATAGATTTACGAAATCTCTGACGTCCGGCTTGATAATTGGCAATCAACTCTGACTTCCATCCCTCGAAGATTGTTGCTACCCTTACATCTTGTAGAATGTATACATCGATATCTTGATATCCCTTGGTATAAGATATATAAACGTGGTTAACACTCTTGTCCTCTTCCAGTTTATCCAATCCGTGAAATTTATGGTACTGATACTCAAAGCTGCTGCCCATTCCAGCGGATTTGACTTCATGTCTCTCTAAATCTGCTCCATCTCCAGATTTCGCCCGATCCCGAAGCAGAATAGCTGCAAATACTTCCCAATCTATGAAAGATACTGGTGGCGCGAGAAAGCCGTACCGCTGGTATATCTCCGATTTGTTCCTTGTCGTATCTAGCAGGTAATTCTTGTAGAACCAATATGCGGTTAAAACATCGAGGTCAGACAGGAGCAAGGGCAATAACAATCATTGACAATGGAATAATAGAAAGAATGAATAGGAATATGTGGTATCAATTTTAGACGCGAGCGGTATAAATTTGCAAGCACCAGTGTAGTTGGCATTCAGGTTGCCGCAATCCTCTAAGTATTTCGTGGACTCAGTGGCGCATGGGGATTGCACTTTGGCTGTGCAGGGACTACGGAGGAAGGGATCGTCTTCGTATGAAAAAGCTAGCCAAAGTGCACCTCATCCCGCCTCAATTGAGGCGGGATGAGGTGTGTGTGGTAGGGGGTAACTGTTTATCGCTCTATCAACGGTAGATAGAGTCCAGATTCGGGGTTCTCGGGGTCGGGATTCTCAGGGTCAGGGATGGTACCCGTAATTGTGATTGGGTGCGATGAAGTGACTGTGCCTAAATCATTATTGACAGTGACTTTTATCTCTTTCATGCCTGGCTGGTTCCATTTATAGGTTGCTACGACGACTGTGCTATTGCTGTTGTTGAGCGTTAGCGGGTCGGCATCTGTCGCTGTCACCGTGTAGCTGAGGGGAGTGGTTGTGCTGGGGGGTGTCACGGTGATGGTAAAGGCGTAGCTGTTGTCAATATCGCCTGTGATTGGCCCGGTGACAGTCACTGCTCCCAAGGGTAGAAAAAGTTTAGAGACTTTCGATGTTGTTCCTGCGCCAAAGCTGCCAATGATTCCTGCTGCTTGGGTGGTGCTGCTGGTGCGGATGCCCATAGTGGGAGGAAGGGGATCATCTAGGATGAAACTGAAGTTGCCATCTGCATCTGCCGTGGTGCTGCCCAAATGGGCAAGGGTTTCGCCAATTGCATCGCTGTCATCACGATAGATGTCGATGAGACAATTTGGACAAGGACTGGCGTCACCTGCTGTGCCTGTGAGGTTGATGCCATTGATGTTGGTGATTTTGGCTGGGTTGAAGGTGCGTAAGACGGCGGAAATTCCAGGGCCAAATCGATAGACGTTGCCTGGTCCATCTTCCACTAAATTGCCACGCACAGTAATCTGCCCAAAGGTGGGCGATGAATCGCTGGCAAGGATGGCTGTTTCCTCGTCATCCTCAAATCCTGCACGGCTCTTGATAATGAGGTTATCTATAATTTGTGTGTTGCTCCCAGAGACCTTGATTCCTTGACCACAGACGCCGACATCGCTACCCGCACTGTCTCTACCGATAATATTTTCTCGGACTTCGTGGCCTGTGCCAAATATTTCAATTGCCATGGGTGGCGTGTCGTTTGCGCTTTGCAAGATGTGAAGCCCGGCAATGCGGTTATTCAGAATTTGGTTGTTGCTACCTGTGAGGGCGATGCCCCAGCCACCATACCAATTTTGGGGGTCAAGCGAGAATGAACGTAGACATTGTGCTGAGGCAGGCACAGTGGGTACAGTCCCATCGGCGCGCGTGCCAATTTGATTGTTCTGAATGAGGTTGTTACTGCCGCCATCAACGTTAATGCCGCTGGTAAAGGCCCCTGCGATGGTGTTGTCTTGCACAACATTATTATCTGATGCGACCTGGATGCCACCTCCCGCCAGCCGCTGGGGCTGGGCTGGCGTGCGGAAGACGATGGACTCTCCATCATCACTCAATCCCATCCAGATATCGGTGACTGTATTGTTATTCTCCTTTAGAAAGATGACACCGCCACCCTTAAAGGCTAGGTTGCGGATGATATTCCCCTCGCTTTCTACCTCCAGGCTAAAATCATTCGTCGCGATGATTATTTTAGGGCCATCTGTGCGTCCCCCTGGCTGCGTCGATCCATCAATCGTAACTTGACCGTTGATGTCTAAAATAGTGTCTGTCTTGAGTTTGGGGAGGGCATTATCGACAGGTAAAGTCCAAGTGCCAATTACTTCTAGGTTGGCGTTGGGATCATTGTTGGCAAGATTAAATTGGATGGCGATAGGGCGATCTGCCTGGGGACGTGCGGAGGCTTCCAGCAATGCACGACGCAATGTGCAGCCATCACCTGCGGCAACAAAGAGCGCTCCTTGATTGTAGGTACAAGTTTTGGTCAGACTGCCACTCTCTAGATCTTCGCTGGTATCGACAGTGATAGTTGTGGCAAAGGGCGCTGTCGGTGTGGATGGCGTTGCAGCGAGAAGCACGCTGTCAAGGGGCAGTGATAGATTGAAGACAAGGCTGATTACAGTGGCTATGAGGAGTAGCAACAGGGCATGATGAAGACTGAATGCACTTTGCAAAGAACTGCGGGGTGATAGACGCTTCATGAATCTCTTTCCGATCTTTTAAGTTTTGGAAGTACTGAGAGGGTAATGGATAGATGCTGGATCAATGAGCTGGCGATATTGGCTCGGTATTATTGGCCCCAGTGTATTGATTCAGTAATGCTAATTTATTCTCTGTTGCATCCGGGGTTAGATTCAGGCAGATCGGGGCAATCGGGTGGCTGTAACTCCTCGCAGAGTAGTTCGTTGAGTTGGCGCAGTGAAACAAAGTAGCTCGGTTCGGATGAGTCTGCGGCTTGCAATGTGCCACGCAACGCGTCCACTTTGTGGCCTGCGCGATCCGTAGATTCTGTTAGATAAATGCGTAGCACAAAGACAAATCGCTGTTCCACGCGGAATCTCCTCAATGTGTTGGACGGCAACTACTGCTCTTGCGAACGAGTCCTGCAAATGAATCTTGCTAGTTAATGAAGTGTGTGCCGTGTGTGTCTAACAATGAGGATAGCGACAAGCAATCGACCAGGTGTCGAAGCCAGATAAGAAATGGCCCGATCCTGTGACATGCGCTAGGTTGGGGTAAAGTTGGGGGTGAAGATGGTTTAGAAGTTAAGTGGCGGGGTCTTGTTGTTGTAGGGCAGCAATATCGCGCAGGATGGTGCGGCGACTGACAGCCAAGGCTGTTGCCAATTGATCATGGGTGGGTGTGACTTCATGAGCCGCGGCTTGGGCCAAAAGGCGAGTTAATACATGACGACGGCGCGCAGTAGCATCTTCAATACCAAGATCCTCTGGCGCAACAAGTGTCCAGGTGACAACCTTGTTTTGGTTGCCCTGTCCGAGTGTTACGGCTTCTGTCTGTGTATAGCGTTGTGCCGCCTGGGTCAGTTCCCGATTGAGCGGAACATTTTGGAGAAATCGGGCTTGGTCTGCCTGGGGGAGCACTGCCGCCATTTCGGTTTGTGCTGCTAATGCGAGGGCCAAGGAGCGAGCAGCTTTTTCTCTGTTTTTCCCCTTAGCTTTCTCGCTATCACTTCTCTCCCGATCATCCGAATAATTACTCAAGTAGTCATCCAGGCAGAAAGCTGCGTAATAGACCTCTTGGCGTAGAGATGCCCGATCTGTGGGGACAAGTAGCGATACCATCGTCTCACAGTAGGCTGTGGCTTGGGGTAGATCGTTGCGCGCCAATGCGGCGCGAATTAATGCTGCGTAAGTTTCGAGGAGCCGGATGCGGTCACCGATTTCGATGCGTAGCGCCAGCGCCTCTTGCAGCCGCGCCCAGGCTTCATCCAATCTTCCCAGTTTCAACAAGGCTTCGCCTTCACCATGCATGACATAGGCTTCGCTGCGTTTGCGTCCGCCAAGCTGGTAGAGCAGCAAGGACTGGTGATAGTAGTCAAGGGCTTGCTCATACGCGCCTTGCATTCGATAGGCACTTGCCAGGTTGCTGAGGCTAATGGCAACGCCCCACTTGTCGTCAATGGACTCACGTAGCTCTAGGGCACTGCGATATTGGCGGATGGCGAGGGTATAGTTTCCGAGTACCCAAGCAACACCACCTAAATTGTCGATGTTGTCGCCTTCGCCTAACTTGTTGCCCAATTCTCGACAGACGAGGATGCTGCGTTCGTGAACGCTACGCGCATCGGCATAGCGACCTAGCTCCCAATAGGTGCTGCCCAAGTTGTTAAGCGACTGCGCCTCATGTACAAGATCGCCCAGGAGTTGAAAGGCATCGGCAGCTTGCTCATGGAGTGTCGTCGCTCGCTCATAGCCGCCTTGATCCCAAGCTAACCCACCAAGAAGGTCTGTGGTCATGGCAACACCCCAGTGATTATCGGCATTGCGGTAGAGCAGTTGTGCGGTAGCTACATGCTCCTGTGCGGCATCTAAATGGTTGAGGTCGCGCAGGATGCGCGCGGCAATGAGGTGGAGGTCAGCGGCTTGTGTGGCTTCCAGGGTTTCTGCCAATGCCAACGCTTCTTCAATCGTGCTCTGTGCCACTTCAATTTCGGCAACTGCCAATTGATATTGGGCAAGACGCAAGAGAACCGTAGCTTGCTGAACAGGGGTACAAGCCAGGGTTCTGATCTCCTCAAGGTCAGCAATTTCTCCTTCGCGCATTGCCAGGACGTGGCGTGCTTGGATGCGCCCTAAGAGTGCCTCATAGCGTGGATCACTGTTGGCTTCTGTGGCATTTTCCGTAAAATTTCCCGTGTTATTTATGGCACCTTCGGGGACATACCTAGGATTGCTCAGGGCGATATGTTTCAACGCCAGTGTGAAATGCGTTTCGGCGCGAGCAAAGCTGAATACTCGTAGCGCTTGCTCTCCGGCTTGGAGTGCATAGCAGACGATGGCATTGTGAGCCTCTGCGCCCTGGGCATGATAGAGCAGGCGCAACGGGTTGGCAGGAGGGGATTGCTCTGGCGCGCTTAATAGGGCAAGTGCTGCTCTGTGACGGCGGCTGCGTGTGAATGCATCCATATCCGCCAGAGCTGCGGCATGTAGCGTGTCATGCACAAAGCTATAGCCGTTACGCCCGATTTGCAGGACTTCAAAACGTTCCAATTCGGCGGCATGGGATGTGAGTTCACTGCCATAGGGATTCTCTTGTTGCCAAAGAGTTTGCCAGTGGTGATAGCTTACTTGTGAGCCGAGAATGGCGGCTAACCCCGCTGCTTGACGCGTGGGTAGCGAGAGGCGTTGGAGCCGCTGTGTGACCAGTGTCGCAATGGCTGGGTGACTAGTCAAGAGAGCCTGGGGTGTTCCGGCTGTGAGGATTTCCAGGGCCAAAAGGGGATTGCCCCCACTGGTGGTATGTAGCGCCTCGACCTGTTCTGAGATAGGTGGAGAAAAATTTTCTTCAACGCCCTGTGTCTGATTTTGTTGCTGGTGAAGCGTAACTAATTCCTTGAGCGATACTGAAGAAAGACCCTCTAAAGCAATAATCTGCGCAACCCCTTCTCGATCCCACGTTTCTAGCTGTGTCCAAATTTCGGTGTCTGCACGTAAGTCATCTCGTCGCCCGCTGACGACAAGCAAGACGCGCTGTTGATGCAGGAGGGGGACAACCTCGTGAAGCAGTTGCCAAAGCGCAGAATCACCCCACTGCACATCATCGAGCAGTAGCAGGAGCGGAGCAATTTCTTGAAGGGCATAGAGCAATTGGGCAATTGCCTGGGGCAGACGCTTTGAGTCAAAGGCCGCAGCGGGCAGAACGCTTGAACGTTGGAGTGTTGGAAAGAGTCGCGCCAGCAGATCATTCCAGATTGGCGGGAGGTCGGCTGCAAGTTGGGCTGCGCGTGGCAAGGGAAGGGCAGCATCGAGCGCCTCGGTGAGTGGTGCATAGGGCGCAGGTGAAATACCATCCTGACCAAAGCCCCAGTGAATTTGCCAGCCGCGCCAATCGGCGGCATGGGCTAGATCGCGCAGCAGCGCTGTCTTCCCAATGCCTGGTTCGCCCAGTAGCACTACCAGCTTCGCATGTCCTGCACGCGCGTTGTCTAGCGCTGTGAGCAGCCAGGTGCGTTCTTCGACACGACCCACGATGCGCCGGACGGTTCGGGTTTCGGCACGGCGTCGGGCGAGATCTAGCTCTTGAAAGAGTTGATCGGCCAATGCACGCGTGGCAGGGCTGGGAGGCGCGGCAACGTCGCGCTCCAAGCGGTCTACCAGAGCATCATAATGCTCTAGGGCAGCGGCTAGGTGTCCACTGTGGGCAAGATTACGCATGATGCCGCGGTGGGCTGCTTCTAAAAGTGGATCAACCGTGAGGGTTTGCCGGTAGACAGCTTCTGCCCGTGTGGAGTCGTGAATAGTTTCAGCCTCGGCAGCCACCTCCAGCGCGGTTTGGACAAAACACTCTTGCAGGCGGATGCGCTGGACGAGAATCCAGTGTTCTGTGATCTCTGGCACCAGGGTTTGTGAATAGAGTTCAAGGCTGGCGTTACGTTGTTCTGGATCGGGGCTGGCGGTTGCCTCATAAAAGGCCCATACATCAACCCACCACGCATGCTCCATGTTCAGCGCGATACGCTCGGCATCTGCCAGGATGAGCGCCGGATCGAGCGCGCGGCGCAAGCGGTAGAGCGCGTCACTTAAATGGCGGCGTCCTCGCTCTGTTGCACCATCAGGCCATAGTTCTTCGATCAATGTCGAACGCAAGGCCGCATGTTCGGGTTGAAGCAGCAAATAGGCAAGCAGGGTACGTGGTTGTCCGCTTGGAATCTCAATGGGCAGCCCGTGGTGCAAAATACGCCATCCCCCCATTAACCAGACTTGGGTGACAGAAATGGGGGCTTGTGATGCAGTTACAGGAGTCTGGAACTTGGGCATGTGCTCGCTGTGATAAATTGAGTGAGGTGACTTTAGAAGGCCAAGGAACGATTCAGGCCAAAGATATCTGGTTTCTCACTCGGTTTGAACTAGATAAGATAAGCATCATTATAGCCTATTCGAGCGGATAGGTAAGAGCTGAGATGTTCGTCTTATTCTCCGTTACTCCCCATTCTTCTCCCTTATTCCTTGTCTGCGGTGACTTCTAGCTGCCAAGCTTGAGCAATGAGAGTAAAGATGTCTGTTTCGGTGACGATGCCGACGAGCTGTTGCCTTTTGGGAAAGCGCGGGTCGGTTGTCACGACTGGAAGCCCGCCGATCTTGTGTTGAACAAATTTGGCTGCAAGTTCACCAACTGTGGCATCGGGATGAATGGTGACTACTTCGCGCGTCATTATTTCGGCAATGGCAAGCCACTCTTCCTCTCGTTCGGGCGCATAGGTATTGAGAACACCTTCTGCACTTTCGGCTTCGCGCACATCACCGTCAGTGATAATGCCAACCAGGAACCCATCGCTGTCAATGACTGGCAGACGCCGAACCTTGAACTCTTTCATCATTTGGGCTGCATCCGCAACGAGTTGGTCGGGTTCAATGGTGATGACGCTGGTCTGCATGATGTCACGAATGGGAATGCGGTGCATAG
>JBBQIG010000131.1:0-10662 GCA_038324715.1 Anaerolineae bacterium
CTATATATTTACCCTTGCCTCGTGGTTCATCGGTCTGACGCCCGCAGATTCTTTGACCCCTTAGCTATCGCCCAAGCCGTGCGAACTAAAAATCCCGAAAGCTTGAAGCTTTCGGGATGGTGGTATTGCTCAATTGTGCACTAGAACGCGCTAGTCAAACTCCAACTTGCGCCGTCGCATGACCACGCTCTGGGCAAGACCGATTGCCAACAACATCGAGATCAGACTAGAGCCACCATAGCTGACAAAAGGCAGCGTCAAACCTGTGACCGGCATCAAGCTCAAATTCATGCCCACATTGACAATGGTCTGAAAGAAGATAATTGCCGCCACACCCGTAGCCAGCAATCTGCCAAAGTGGTCTTGTGCGCGGTCAGCAATGCGCAGTAACCGCCATACAACCAACAGGAGCATGGCAAGGATGAGCATCGCTCCAATCCAGCCCAACTCTTCGGAGATAACGCTGTAGATAAAGTCCGAGTGGCGCACACGCAAAAAGTGCAACTGATTCTGGCTTCCATGTCCGAAGCCACGCCCCATCCACCCGCCATTGCCGATTGCAATCAGTGCCTGATTGATATTAAAAGCGCCTGCCGGATCAGAATCAGGGGCCATAAACAACTCAATGCGGCGCAGCATATAGCCTTGCAATGTCCCAATCAGCAGAGGGATGGCAGCAATCGCACTTCCCAACAACAAGAATAGCTGCCAAAAGCGGATGCCACCAATCAAAATCAGCGTGCCACCCAAGAAAGTATAGGTCAATGTCATACTGAGGTTAGGTTGCAGATAGATCAGCACAAGGGGGGCAAGCAACAAGACCAAGGCAACGATCAAATACTGCAACTTGTGCATCTGATCCTGGAACCAGCTCAGGTACCACGCCATGAAAATGATGAGCAAAAATTTGCCCAATTCTGTAGGCTGCACCAGCGTTCCGCCGATGGAGATCCACCGTTGCGAACCCGTGCCTTGTGTCTCACCAAAGAGGAAGACTGCCACCAACATCGCCACAAAGGCAAGAAAGGCGGGCGGCGCAAGCAACTGCAAATGACGATAGTCAAGAAAGGCGACAATCACCATCCCAACCAAGCCGACCGCAGCAAATGTGGCTTGGCGTGACCAGTAATCAAAAAGGTCGATGGTGTTGAAAGTTGCACTGTAGACCATTGCGATGCCAACGCCCGTTAAGGTCAAAACAGTGATAAAGAGGGGCCAATCGAAATTGCGCCACAGTAATCGTTCGTTCATCAGCCTGCAACCAAAGAGTTACGCCACTCGGCGTCTATACAACTACCATCCATGCAACTAGCCAGCGTGCTGTGCTAGTGCAATAAACGACTTGCCCAAGACAAACTCAAAACAACAAGGGCATTGCTCAACGCCCCACAGTCTATCGCTTAAAGAGGCGCGAGATCGAATCAAAGATCCCTGGTTCACGGAAATCCATCAGGGGCACATTGTTGCCCATCACCCGCTGGGCAATATTGCGATAGGCCTGGCTCACCCACAAGCGCTTGTTGAGCGTAACCGGTGTGCCTCGATCGGTGGCAAGAACAATGCTCTTATCCTCTGGCACAACGCCCAACAGATCAACCGCCAAGATGTCGAGAATATCATCCACATCGCGCAATTCGCCCGCGCGTGAAAGCTTGGCATTATAACGATTGACCACCAGGCCAGGCTGATGCTTCCAATCACGCTCTAACAGGAAGATCACCTTGTCCGCATCGCGCAATGCGCTTACATCAGGCGTCGTCACAATCAGAACCCGATCCGCCGGAGCAACAGCACTCTGAAATCCATGCTCAATCCCTGCGGGTGAATCAATAATTACATAATCTGCCATTTGGCTGAGGCTACGACAGATCGCCACCATCTGCTGAATACCAACATCGGCCTTATCACGCGTTTGTGCAGCCGCCAGCAAGTGAAGCGAATCCACGCGCGTATCGCGCACCAAAGCTTGCTGGAGTTGGCAGCGACCTTCGACTACATCAACCAAATCATGAAGGATGCGGTTTTCCAGCCCCATCACCAAGTCAAGGTTACGCAGACCTATATCTGCGTCTACCACAATCACTCGCTTGCCAGCTAATGCAAGAGCGACTGCTAGGTTGGCGGATGTGGTGGTCTTACCGACTCCTCCCTTACCGGAAGTTACCGTAATGACACTGCCGGACATGAAGCTATTCTCCAGGAGGCATGTCTAGGTTGGGAAACCCCAACTGCTGGCATGTGCAAGCAAGATATTGAAAGTACATTAAACGAGCATTGAACCAAGAAATTTTGCACAGAACTAGGTCAATATTGGGCTTTGGTCACTTATTTGCGCCACACGCCGAGGCCATTGGGTTTGCTTTCGTCCCACGGCTCCACCACAATTCGACCATCAACAACACGAGCAATTTCGGGACGGCGCTCCGGCTCTTTCTTCCAAAACATCAGCCCGCGCCCCTTCTTTTGTTCTGGTGCAACCGCGGTTAAATGTGCAATGCGAAGTTGCGTTGGCACAAAGTCGATGGCAGTCACCACGGCACGACGGTTGCCATCAGCACCTGCATGTGCCACCCCGCGCAGCCTTCCCCACACCATCACATCGCCCCCACTGATCACCTGAGCACCAGGGTTTACATCGCCAATAATGACAATGCTTTCGGTCTTGCGCAATACCTGCCCCGACCGCAGGCTCCCCCGATGAACGTAGTCAGCCGGACGTGTCTGTCCAGCGGCAGGTGGGGCGAAGGTGCTGGGTGCAACCGCCGCAACTTCATCGGACTTGTCAGTTGGCTGAAAAGCAGGCATTTCGGGCGCGTACAACGGCTCCTGCTCCTCATTACTGGTCGAGACACCCACTTCAAGTGCTGCTTGGATTGTGCGTTCGGCTGTTGAGCGCACCACCCCCAGTTTCATCTCGTGTGTCTCTAGCAATTGCCGCACTTGGCGCAAATGATCTTCGATCAGCGGGCGTGGTCCCACATCCAACACCACACGCCCCCCGCGGAAAAAGCCCTCCGCAGCATTCAAGCGATCTTCCAGCAAGTCGATCAACTCATCCCACTCACCTTCGCCCAACTCAAGCGACACACCACCCGGACGCCCCTTGATCTTCACTGCGCTGCGGGGAGTTGATAAACCATTGGTCAGAATATCTACCTCGTCGGTGGGCGTTTCGCCGTCAGAGCTTGCTTCGCCAGAGATGAGCCTTGCATCACTGTCGTCGTGATGCATTCCGTTTGTTCCATTGTTTGGCTGCGTAACAGCAGCCGCGTGGAGACCATTGAGATCATCGGTATGCGTCGTCGGAGGCGATGTTGCCACTTTTGGCGCTGTTCGATGAGGCGACAGCGTATCACTGCTCGCGCCCTGCTCTTGTTCGGGATTCGTTTGTGGTGCAGGTTCGTTGGTCGTAGACATCCTTATGAGCCTAATGGCTGGACGCTCATCATAGCGTCAACAGCCCACAGCACCCCACTAGCGGGGACGAATCACGTCGAAATAGGTATCTAAAATTGTCTTGGCAACTGGCGCAGCCACGGCAGAACCCTCACCGCCATCATAGACAAAGACGACAACGGCAATTTCTGGGGCTTCAAAGGGCGCATACGCCACCATCCAAGCATGATAAGGCAGATAGTCATTGTCAATACGGCGACAATCTAACACTTCTGGGTCTTCTTCCGTTGGCTGAGCGTCACAGAATTCTGCTGTACCCGTCTTGCCTGCAACTACAATATCAGGGTTTTCCGTTTTAACAGCATAGCCTGTTCCTCGCGGTGCATTAACGACCGCCCACATTCCTTGTTGGACAGTCTCAATAATCCCTTCGCGCAGTGGCAACTCGCGTGTGAATTTTGGCGTAAAGTCACGCTGCAACCCACCCGCAGCATCCGTCATTTGATAAACGACCTGCGGCTGAACAACCTTCCCACCATTCGCCACCGCCGCCACACTCACCAACACTTGTAGAGGCGTGGACAAGACGAAGCCCTGACCAATGGACATATTATAACTATCACCCGTTGTCCAACTCTCCGCATACAACTGGCGCTTCCACTGGTCATCTGGCACAGTTGCCCCAACTTCACCAGGTAGATCAATGCCTGTGGGCGGGCCATAGCCAAAGAGTTCGGTCCATCTTGCCATTTGACGAGCAGTTAATCCTCTAAATTCCGTTTGGGGATAGCCACCGCCAACCATGTAAAAGAAAATATCGTTGGAAAGAGCCAACGCATCAACGACATTGATTGCCCCGTGATAAATGCCAAGTTTGTGATTCCAACTCACAAACGGCTGTGCCAGCGACATATCATCAGGCGCAAAACGGTTGGGCAAGTAAATTGGCCCTGCGTCAACAAGCGTTGTTGCTGGCGTAACAACATTCTCTTCCAACGCCGCCGCGGCTGTCACCAACTTGAAGGTTGAACCGGGAGGATAGAGCCCCCCAATGGCGTAATTGATCAACGGGCGGCGAGTGTCGGCTTCAAGCGCCAAATACTCCTCATTGATCTTTTCGGCAAAGACATTGTTGTTATAAGACGGTAAGCTTACCATGCCCAGGATTGCGCCGGTCATGGGATCCATCGCAATTGCCACGCCCCACGGTGCTTCCACTTCATCCATCTTGGCTTGCATTGCATCCATCATCACCTGCTGAAGACGGGTGTCAATGCTGAGGATCAGGTTAGAACCAGGCACAGGCTCGGCAACTTCGCCCACAGTGCGCATCTCGCGGCCCAAAATATCGACTTCGACATTCTTATAGCCTGGAATCCCACGCAACTCACGCTGATAGGAATATTCTAGACCGTTTAGCCCGACACGCTCATTTGGATTTGTATAGCCGCGCTCTGTGTAAGTCTGTGCCGCCGCCGCTGGAATCGGCCCCATAAAGCCCAAAATGTGGCTCATAAGCTCTCCCGTATCATATTCACGCACAGGAACCTCCTGAACGCGAACTGCGGGGAGCCGATAACGTTCCTCTTCCACAGCAAAGGCGTGTTCACGATCCACCAGATCCAAGATTGGCACTGGCTTCGACGCGCTACCCTGACGCTCTAACGAGATAGCCCGTTGTACCAACGCCACAAGTCCCGCCATGGGTAAAGGCTTTGAAATATCAGGCAAGAGCAACGGCTGAACTAACTCTTGAGGCGGTTTACCATCCTCTCGGTAAATCGTCTCCGTTGGCCCTGGCACAGAAATATATTCAACCTTTACACCCGCAGCGCCCACTGTGCGTGAAAAGTCGGTGCGGCCCAAACGCAAGAACATAATCTCTGCCATGCGTAGCGCCATCTCTTCGCTCTCACCAACACCAATCGCATGCAGGATCTCTTCAATTGCCAGCGCTTCTTCGTTCGGCTCGGTCTCCAGGTCATCAAACGGGATATCTTCTGGAACCAATCCGATTTCAAAGCTAGGCCGGTTGCGAGTGAGAATCTTCCCCGTGCGATCATACATAATCCCACGTTTGGCAGCGACCTCTACCAGATCAAAACGATTGCCATCAGCCTGTTGACGATAGCTACTGCCTTCAATAATCTGGAGTTGATAAAGCCGTACCCCGACAAAGACAAAAAAAATGAAAATCGCCGCCCGAAAAAAGAAGATGGACAAGCGAGAAGTATCTCTGCGTGTTGATTCATACATGTATACACTTCATCCGATCACTCACAAATCTTGGCTTTCAGGGATCCGGTTGAGAAGCGGAACCAACAAAACCATGAGCGTGGTGTTATAGACGAGCGCAGGCACAACTACACTTTGCACTGTTGACAGCCAGGGTAATCGATGATCAGTCACGTCAAGATATTGTAACACAGCTAGGATACTCAGGTAAGCACCAGCATAAACCAATGTCCCCGCTGCAATTGCCACAAGAGGCACCAACATGTTAAAACGCGACAAAGTGCGGTGTCCAAACCCGGCGACCATCGCCGCGGCCATCAAAGCCAGACTTGAACTCCCCATCGGGCCACCGCTAAAGAGATCTAGCCCCAGCCCTCCAAAAAACGCCCACACCACCCCAGGACGACTGCCATAGACCAATGCCCCAATCACAATCAAGAGCAGCACAAGATCTGGCTTAACACCATAGATCTTGATACGCCCCGCGGCAGTCGCCTGAAACAGACATGCCGCTGCAAGCAGCGGGAACATCATGAAATAAAGTGCGCCGCGGTTCACTGTTCACCTTCAATCTCACCGGCAGCACCTTCGACAGGGGTACTCTCATTAGGTATGGTCTCACCTGGGGTGGTTTCACCAGTTGCGGGAGTTCCCAAAGTAGAGCCATCTAAAGGCACTTCCCCATCCAAAGGATTCGTCGCGTTCTCAGCAGGCACAGATTCAGGCACCAATGGCACCAATAGCTCCGGCACATCTTCCAGCGGATCAAAGTTCGTAACAACCATCACCAGTTCCAAGCGCGATAAGTCCACCGTGGGACGCACCACCGCTTGTTGAAAGACATCAATATCACGCTGGCGAATCTCAACCACTTGACCGATGGGAATTCCCTTAGGAAAACGTCCCCCCAGCCCAGAGGTCAGTACAACTTCGCCCTCGCTCAAGGTCTCACCCTGCTTAATGTAATCCATCAGCAAATCGCCACCCGGATTACCACGCAAAACGCCATTCAGACGACTACTCTGCAAAATGGCATTCACCGCGCTGCTAGGGTCGCTAATCAGCAACACCTTCGAGGTTGTATCACTGACCTCGCTAATGCGCCCCACCAACCCTTGATCGGTGACAACAGGATAGCCAACTTCAATGCCGTGGCTTTGACCCAAGTCAAGAGTAATATAGCCCAGGAAGTTGTTGCTCTCCTGACCAATCACTTGCGCCACAATCTGCGCACCGCGCAAATCCAGACCCGGACGTGTTTGGGCAAAGCTCAACAACTGACGCATCAATTCGTTTTCGCGTTGCACTTCGCGCAGTTCAAAATTTTCAACCAACAGATTCGAGTTGACCTGTTCCAACTCAGCATTACGTTGACGCAGATTTCGCAGTTCAAAGAGGAAATCAACGGCATCGGTCACACTCTCAGTTGCGCCCGTTGCACCCACTTGCGCGGGCGAAGTCAACAGCGCTACAGCACTCTGAATCGGCTCCAACCGGCCTGTGACCTGCAAAGCCATAAGCACAAGGGAAGCCAAAACGAGAATCAACAGGCGAATACTAATATCGCCAAACGACCAGGGCCTTCTATCAATATCACGACGCATAGGAGATTTGTTGTGGAAAGTTATGAGTAGAAACGAGACAAGTAGCGAAAACCGTCACCAGCATTCGCTAGCGGCAACCATTTGCGAGCACCTTAATAACAACCGTGATTAACAACCATTAACGAATGGTGCTCTTGCGCTGCATACTGGTTAGGGTCTCTCGATAAAATTCGGGTTTCTCCAAGATCATTCCCGTCCCCATCACCACCGCGGTCAACGGATTATCCGCCACATACACATGCATGCGCGTCTCATCTTGAAGACGCTGCGCTAGCCCGTGGAGCAGAGCGCCGCCACCAGCCAATACAATTCCATATTCCATCAAGTCTGCCACCAATTCAGGCGGCGTCTCATCCAAAGTTGCTTTCACCGCATCGACAATCACTTGCACAGAGCCAGACAAAGCCTCGCGAATTTCCACCGAGCTAACTTCCACGGCTTCAGGCAATCCTGTAATCAGGTTACGCCCGCGCAAGATCATCGTGCGCTCGCGCTCCATTGGATAGGCGGAGCCGATCTCGATCTTGGTACGTTCAGCCATACGCAAGCCAATCAGCAAGTTATATTTCTGGCGCGCATAGTTGACAATGTCCTCATTCATCTCATCACCCGCCACGCGGATCGAGCGAGAGACGACAATGCCACCCAGCGAGATGACAGCGACTTCAGTCGTCCCACCACCAATGTCCACAATCATGGAGCCGACAGACTCGGTCACGGGTAGCCCCGCGCCAATCGCTGCCGCCATTGGTTCTTCGACCAAGCCTGCTTCGCGTGCGCCAGCGCTAATTGCCGCATCACGCACAGCACGCTTCTCCACTTCGGTGACACCAGAAGGGATGCCGATGACGACTCGCGGTCGCGCCGCACCAAAGGCGCGATTGCCATGAACCTTGCCAATGAAATGATGGATCATCTGCTCGGTCACATCAAAGTCAGAGATAACGCCATCTTGCAATGGACGGATCGCCACAATATGTGCTGGAGTGCGCCCCACCATCTCTTTTGCGTCGTTACCAATTGCCTTCACTTGGTTGCGGCGGCGAGACGATTTATCGATCGCCACCACGGACGGTTCATTTATAACAATCCCTCGGTTTTTGACATGCACAAGTGTATTTGCTGTGCCTAAATCAATGCCAATATCCAGCGAAAAAAGCCCTAACAACCAGTCAAGTGGGTTAATCACACGGTATTCCGTCCTTGCGTGTCAAGCCGACCCCCGCCCTTAAGTCCAGCTTCACGCCGCTTCATTTTGTCCAGCCTGCCCCGTGCGAGCACCCGCTCCTGTGGCGAGCAAGACGCGGTCACGTGCGCCTAGCGAAGGCAGCAGATCATCCACGAGTATACCATAGGCCGCGGTGCACCAAAAAGCATCACTAACCTTCCATGCATGATATACTATCGTCTTATGCAAAGATCGTTGATGCAGCCTAGTGAACCGAATAGGCCCCCTGCTTTAAGTGAAGAGCAACCAGATTGCATTCTCTCGGTTGAGAGGTTGCTGCGCCATGCTGCCCCACCCGTACAAGTGGTATTGAAGGCAATTGTCGCGGCCCAGAGTCGGCACGAATTGTTTGTTGCCGGTCAGCCTCTCATTGTGGCGGTCAGCGGTGGGGCCGACAGCATCTGTCTGCTCCACGCGTTGCACCAACTCGCACCACTTTGGCAATTGCCGCTGCATGTGGCCCATTTGGATCATGCCTTGCGTCCTGAATCTGCTGCCGACGCTGACTTCGTGCGTCTCTTTGCCCAACAGTTGCAGCTTCCAGTGCATATTGCACGCTTGCCAGCGGGTGCGCTGGCAAACGATCCGCGTGGTTTGGAAGCCGCAGCTCGCGCCGCACGCTATGCCTTCCTGCGCCAAGTCGCGCTTCAAGCCGGGGGCCAAGCGGATCAAGTTGCCGCAGTTGCCACCGCCCATCACCAAGACGACCAGGCAGAAACCCTGCTGCTCCATTTAATCCAGGGCAGCGGCCTAACAGGCTTGGCAGGCATGGCTTGGGTAAGCCTCTTGCCCGATGCGCTGGAGCCACCCATTCGCTTGCTGCGACCCTTGTTGGGCATTGACCGTGCTACTGTACAAAACTATCTATATGTTTACGAATTGCGCTGGTGTGAAGATGCAAGCAATCAAGATGCGACCTATTTACGTAACCAACTGCGCCACCAATTACTGCCAAGCCTTGCCGCCATCAACCCTAACATTCACGCCACCCTGGCGCGCACAGCAGAGCTATTAGCGGCGGAAGCGGAACATGCCAACCAGCGTGACCGCACAGCGTTGGCAGCGGTGACTGTGACACAAAATCCAGGCGAGCGCATTGTGCTTGATCGATTGCATCTAGCTACATACGATCAAGCCACCCAACGAGGTGTGGTGCGCCAAGCACTTCTTTCGCTAGGCATCGACCTGCGCGCAGTCGGAATGGATGGCATTGACGCCTTGTTAGACCAAAGCCACACAAAAAATCAGGTGGAAAAGTCCACAGCAGCTCTCTCACATCCATTGACAACAGGCTGGGCATGGACAATTGTACGGGGGGATAGGTTTGAAGTGGGGCTAACCTATTACCTTGCCCTTCATCGCGCAGAGATCTTGCCCATTCCGGTGGATCATCCCCATTTGGGCAAGCCACTCACAGCGCCGTTACCGCTGCCCGCCACAGGTTTGCAGATAAACGAGCAATGGCGGTTAAAGAGTTCTCTCCTAGACCCCAGAGACCTACCTGCTGGTTGGAATAACCGCGCACAACGCTGGCAGGTCTACCTTGACGCAGAGCAGGGAGGCGATCTTTACCTAACCACCCCGCGACCAGGGATGCAGATTGCTCCTTTGGGTATGGGTGGGCAGCACCGCAACGTTGGGGACATCTTCACCGACCACAAAATCCCAACCTATTTACGTCCAGGTTGGCCTGTGATACTCAAAAAAAGTGAAGTAGAGAAAAGTGAAACAGATAAAAACGGATCAGAGGATGAAGACGTTGTGGTCTGGCTTTGCGGTCTAACCGTGGCGGATTCAGTGCGTATCCACCCCGCCACTCGTCAGGTACGCCACCTTGCCTGGGAGCAAGCTACTCCATGAGTGCACGCGCCAATGTCAAACCACTTACCCACTGGCTGATCTACCGCCACTACTCCGTGCGCTTTAGCGAACGCACCGTCAATCGCGTATCAGGCATAGTCACCACACCCGATGGTCCACTAAACTTCTGGTATGATCCCATTGCGCTTGTGGTTCATCTACCAACGCAAAGCATCCACATCAATGAGTATGGCTGGGAAATCGATCCACCTACCACTGAATCGTAGGTTTAGAGTGTAAAGTTACACTTGAAGTCATTTCAAAAGTGTCATTCCGAGCAAAGCGAGGAATCTCTCTGCCTGTCTCTATCAGCAGAAGTGGAAAGGGGAAAGACCCTTC
>JBBQIG010000132.1:0-10661 GCA_038324715.1 Anaerolineae bacterium
TAGCCCGTCTTGCCCCTGCCCCGCAGCGGATTGCACCGACCGCGGACACCTTTGCCTTCAACGCCAGCACGCCTATCTATCTACTCTCTGACGCGCAACCATTGCTCTTTAGCGCACAATGGCTACAGCGTGCGTTGCAAGCGCGGCAAGTCGATGCGCCCATCCATGCCTATGCTGCGCCGGGGGTAGCCATTCGTGTGTCTATAGACCCCGCGCAAATTGGGCGCAGCCAGGGCTATAAACTGCTGGTGGAGGAGGGTGGGATTACCCTTGTGGGGAATGATGGTGCAGGTGCCTTTTATGGAGTCTGTACCCTCTGTCAACTGTTGGAATTGACGCCTGGAGAACTGACACTTTCTAGCGTACAGATTGTAGATTGGCCTGACTATCCTAACCGCGGGATTATGTTTGACGTGACGCGTGACCGCGTACCCACCATGGCGACGCTGTATGAATTGGTGGATCTTCTGGCGAGTCTCAAGATCAATCAGTTGCAACTCTATTCGGAACATACCTTTGCCTATCATGGGCATGAAGTTGTGTGGAAAGAGGCTAGCCCGATTACGGGAGAGGAAATTTTGGCGCTGGATGCCTATTGCCGAGAACGATTCATTGAATTAGTGCCCAACCAAAATAGCTTTGGGCACATGCACCGTTGGCTCAAGCATGCCGAATATGCCCACCTTGCCGAAGACCCGGAAGGCATGGAGCATCCCTTCTCTACCCAACGCGAACCCTTCAGCCTTAATCCTCTAGACCCAGATAGCCTAGCTTTGGTGGAAGATCTCTTCTCGCAACTCTTGCCCCATTTTTCGAGCCGCCAGTTGAATGTGGGGTTGGACGAAACCCTTGACCTCGGCAAGGGACGATCCAAGGCTGAAGCTGAGGCAAAGGGTGTTGGGCGCGTTTATTTGGATTTCTTGCAGAAGATTCACCGGCTCTGTCGGCAACATGGCGTAACCATGCAATTTTGGAGTGACATTATTGTGCGTGATGAGCCAGAGTTGGTGGCAGAACTGCCACACGATGTGGTGGCATTGGAGTGGGGCTATGAAGCTGATTATCCCTTTGACAAACATGCTGCCTTGATTGCTGCTTCGGGACGAAGTTTCTATGTTTGCCCAGGCACAAGTAGCTGGAACACGCTGGCAGGACGCACAGACAACGCTGTGGGTAACATTCGCAATGCCGCCATCAATGGCTTTAAGCATGGGGCGATTGGCTTGCTGACCACCGATTGGGGCGACAATGGACATCCCCAACCGCTGCCAGTGAGTTATCTAGGCTTCCTCTTGAGCGCTGCCTTTTCGTGGAATGTGCAGAGCGCGCATGAGTTGTCTCCTGATGCGATTCCTGCTTTGCTGGATGCGCATCTGTTCCACGATGCGGCTGGGGTGATGGGAAAGTTGGTTTATGAGTTGGGCAATGCCTATCAACAGCCAGAGGTGCATGTGAGCAATAGCTCGTTGCTCTTCTGGTTGTTGACCATTCCCCAAGCGATGCCACCGCGTCGCCAGGGACAAGGCACATTGACCCTGGCTGCGCTGGAACAGACGGGCACGTATATTGATCAAGTGATGGCGACGTTGGACCAAGCAGAGATGCAGCGGGGAGACGCCAATGTGATTCAAGATGAATATCGCTGGTTGGGGGACATGTTGCGGCTTTCTGTAAGGATGGGGATGGTGCGGCTGCAAACGGGGTTAGATCAGCCTGTGAGTGCCATCGATCCGGCAAGCCGTCGGGCGCTGGCTGAAGAAATGCGTCCCTTGCTTGACCGCTTTGAAGATGTCTGGCTGCAACGCTCGCGCCCTGGCGGGTTGCAAGATGCATTGAGCCGCTTTAAATCTATGTTGACGGCACTGGAGGCATAGATTTAAAGATTGACCTTCCTGGAAGCCTGAAGCTTCCAGGAAGGGATGATGGACAGCCCTTTATGCTGCGCCACTTAAGCCATCTAAACAATTGCGTACCGCTTCAGCGATTGCGTAGGCTGTGGTCTGTTTTGGATCGGGGCTGGCTTTCATTAGATTCTTGGTCAGGCCAAAGGCAAGTTTGCGCGCTGGATCCGCAAAGCCCAAAGAACCGCCGTTGCCACCGTGACCAAATTCGCCACCCGTTTGACCCTGGGCGATACTTGCGCCCTCGGATTGCTTCCCACCGAGAAAATAGCCCATGCCTTTGCGTATACGTGCATCTGACACCACGTCACGCTCATCCGTTTGCAGGGTGCGCATCATATCAACGCGCTGGGCAGAGAGAATACGAACCCCGTCCAATTCGCCGTGGTTGGCGAGCATGGCATAGTGACGTGCAATGGCGCGTGCATTCATGATGCCGCCGCCACCCGGAATGACCGCACGGCGCACGTCGGGACGATTTACCACTTCTGCGGTTGTGACATGTAGCGGCATCGCGCTCAGTTTTAGTTCGCTGCCCTGGCGCGCCATTTCGGCATGCGCCTCTTCTTGGCGCAGCGTAGCCATGCGACTTTCAAGTCCGTCGGGCAGCCCCACATAAAAGTCTGTGATGCCCAGCGGCTGGCAAAGTTCTTCTTGGACGAATTGTGCAAAGGGTCGCCCATCTGCGCGATGAACCAGTTCACCCAAGAGCCAGCCGAAAGTCCAGGCGTGATAGCCCGTTTTTGTGCCGGGTTCCCAGAGCGGCGCGTGGCTGGCGAGCGCGCTACACATGGCGTCCCAATCCGTCATCATTTCGGCAGTCACCCCCTCTGGCATCTGGGGCAACCCTGCCTTGTGGGTGAGAAGATGACGGACGGTCACGCTTTCTTTGCCGTTGGCTGCAAATTCGGGCCAATAGGTTGCGACAGGCGCGTCATACTCAACAACGCCGCGGTCAGCCAGAATATGCACACAGGTTGCCACAAAGCCTTTTGTGGTAGACCAGGAGGTAAAGAGCGTATTGCCGTCAACTGGCTTGCCGCTGGCTTCATCGGCGACACCTGCCCATCTATCGACGACAAGTTTGCCATCTACATAGACGGCTACCTGGAGTCCAACTTCCTCTCCAGATGCAACAAATTCACTGAGCGAGTTTTGAACAAGCGCATTAAGTTCATTTTGCATGATGTTTAGTTCCGATATCTGTGATGGAAGGGGATCGAAGGGCGGTAAGGTGAATAAACTGTACATGCAACCCGCCTTCCCTGCAAACTGGTTGATGCTGCTTGCCTGCTTGCTTGTTTTTGGGCTAAGGTTTTGTATCTGAGGTCAAATCCGATGGCTGTATCTTCATAGCTTGATGCAACGGCTTCTTTGGATAGGATAAGGAAGAGAAGGAAATCCGTTGGGTAACACTGTGAGACCATAGGTCAAGAACCAAAGATCAGAAAGTAATTGTTGAGGGAGCAAATGGCGGCGAAGAAATCTACTCCGAAAAGCATGAAGAAGAGTGCCACGCCTGATGCCGTCGAGAGTACGCCTGGGGCGATGAGCGAGAAGGTGCCTTTTGATATTGATGAGGCCATTGTGCGACTGCGTAAGGCTGTGGAGCCTTATCCATCTGCTGCACTCTTTGAACTTGCCGATGAAGGCTTCTCAAGTGCGTTTGAGCAGTTGCTTGCCTGTATCATTTCGATTCGCACGCTGGATGAAACGACGATTGTCAGTGCGCGTCGCCTGTTTGTGCGCGCACGCACACCCGCCGCACTGTTGGCACTTGATGTGAGTGAGATCGACAGCCTGATTCACCCCAGCACCTTTCATGAAGCAAAAGCGCGCCAGATGCGTGAGATTGCGCGCATTGTGGTGGAGGAACATGGTGGCGAATTGCCCTGTGATTTTGAAACACTTACTTCTTTTTCTGGGGTGGGGCCGAAGTGTGCAAATTTAGTGCTTGGCATTGCCTGCAAGGTGGCGCGCGTGAGCGTCGATGTGCATGTACACCGTGTTACCAATCGGTGGGGCTATGTGCAAAGCCGTGCGCCCGAACAGACGATGTTTGCGCTTGAAGAGAAACTTCCTCAAGCGTACTGGATTGAGATTAACCGGCTGCTGGTTCCCTTTGGTAAACATGTTTGCACCGGAACACGGCCGCGCTGTTCCACCTGTCTATTGCTTGATATGTGCCGCCAAGTGGGCGTAACCAACCCACGGTAGCAGAGATTACAAAATTGTTTGCCTCGCTCTGAAATAATTGCGCCGACACAATTGATCTCCCTGGTGATCTCCCTGGACCCTACATGCCATCTTGTCTGGCTGACCTGGTGTTTGTCTCCTGCCAGTTTTAACTTGCTCTACTGAGCAATTGCCTCCAAAGTGGTGGAATAGTGGTTTGGATAGAGTGATAGCTACCCGACGCCGTGGCAAAATTTCGAGTAGGATTGAAAAATTCGAGTAGCATTTGCAGCTTGTTTGGCAATGCTAGAGCAGTGATTTGAAACAAATTTTTTTCAGAAATTCCATCGCGCAATTGCATTTAGTCTTGCTTTTGCGTTTACTAATGAGGATAAAGACATATGGCGGAATTATTCCAACTTGCGCCGCCGGAACAAAAATATCTTGGTGATGCAATGGGCAAGGTTTCGCGTTCCTTTGCCGTGGTTGTTGCCCATTTGGAGCAGCCACTTGGCAGCTATCTGGCAACAGCGTATCTCATTTGTCGGGTTGTTGATAATATTGAAGACTGCTTCCAGACTTCCTTTTGGAAGCAACAAAAATTCGATGAGTTTTGCCAACTGCTTGACGATCCATCACTTGCACCCGAAATTTTGGCACAGTGGCAAAGTGAAATGTGGCCGGGGCTTACTCCCGACGAACGCGGCCTGATGCGCGTTGAGGATGGACTACCTCTGTGGCGAATCTTTGCCGAACTACCACCCCATGCACGAACAACCATTGTGCATTGGACTGGAATCATGGCGCGTGGCATGTCCAGCCTGGAAGATCCAGAACTTTCGCCGATTACGGTCGAGCGTAAGGGCTTGCGCTTGCTTGCGACAGAAGGAGATTACAACGGCTATTGTTACTTTGTCGCTGGCACAGTCGGTTATCTGGGGACTGAATTGGTGGTTGAACAGTATCAACTCGCAAGCTCAGTGGCGGCACAGCTACGCAATAGCTGCGAAGCATGTGGTCGCGGGCTTCAGAAGACCAACATTGTCAAAGACTTTGTTAAGGATCGCGAGCGTCAGACTTGCTATTTACCTGCCGATTGGCTGAGTAAGATTGATTATGCTCCTCTAGATCTTGCTGGAGCACCGACAGCTTGGACGCATCAGGTGATCAACGATGTAGTGCAAGAACTCCATCAATCACTTGATCACGTCCTCAGCCTTCCGTATGCCGCAGCGGGCTACCGCAAGGCAAGCTTGTTATGTTTGTTACCAGCACTGCATACTATGCGCCTGGCGGCACAACGACAAGCCACTCTTTTTACATCCAATCACCAAATTAAGATTTCGCGTCTCACAATGCTGCAATGCATTCAGTCTGTGCAATCGCTTTCACAAGATAATGATGCAATTGTGGATCACTGCCGTGGATTGGAGCGCGCGGTTGCCACTGAGTTGATGCGCTCTGCACCTGTCTCATTATCATAAAGTATTGCATGGGGTATTGGGCACCTTATTGCTTGTCAGCGAGAAGCGTTTGTTGCGTGCCCAGGCGAGATGATTGACAGGCGCACCAAGCTGTGCAAGAATTCACACTTACCATTTTGAGCCTTCATGCTACCAGTGGTATATGACTGGTGTATACCTAATGAATAGTAGCTGTTTGCGCTGTGGATAGGTGCCGCATCTCGCTGCCTCCCACTAATCTCCCACAAAACTGATGAATGAGGGGTACTTCCCACATGGCTGTTCATGTGCCTGAATGGGTCAAACATGCTGTTTTCTACCAGATTTTCCCCGACCGTTTCGCTCGCAGCCAGCGCAACCCTTTGCCGCGCGGCATCCACTTCAAGCCGTGGGGGACGCCGCCAGAAGAGCAAGATTTTCAGGGGGGTGACCTCTATGGCGTTATCGAGAAGCTGGATTATCTGCAAGAACTTGGCATCACCGCACTCTATCTGAATCCCATCTTTTCTTCGGCATCTAACCACCGCTATCACACCTTTGACTATTTCACCGTTGACCCACTTTTGGGGGGCAATGCTGCGTTGCGTGAGTTGGTGGATGCGCTGCATGAACGCGAGATGCGCGTAGTCTTGGATGGGGTCTTTAATCATGCCAGCCGCGGCTTTTGGCCTTTTCATCATGTGCTGGAAAATGGCATCGACTCACCCTATGTCGACTGGTTTCATATTGTCAAGTGGCCTCTCACTGCCTATCCCCCTGATGCTACAACACTGATCAACTATGAGGCATGGTGGAATCTGCCAGCGCTGCCCAAGCTTAATGTAGGAAATCCAGGGGTGCGTGATTATCTGCTTGAGGTGGCTGCTTTTTGGATTGATTTTGGCGTGGATGGTTGGCGGTTGGATGTGGCTGAAGAGATCAAGGATGCTAGCTTTTGGCAAGAGTTTCGTCGTGTAACAAAGCAGGCAAACCCAGATGCTTATTTGGTGGGCGAGATTTGGCACGAAGCTCCCGAATGGCTGCGTGGGGATCGTTTTGATGCCGTAATGAACTATGTCTTTAGCCGTGCTGCGCTGGGCTTTTTTGGTGCAAATACGTTGCATGCAACCTATCGACCCGGTGGTTTTCCACTTTATCCTTTACGCGCCAAAGAGTTTGCCCAGGCAGTCGAGGAGTCGCTGGCACTTTATGATTGGGAGATTGTCCAGGCCCAACTGAATCTGATGGACAGCCATGATACGGCACGCACGCTGTGGATTGTCAATGGGGATGAGAGCGCGTTGCGGCTTTGCACCTTGTTTCAGATGACGATGCCTGGTTCGCCCTGTATTTATTATGGCACTGAAATCGGGATGACTGGCGCAACTGATCCATACTGCCGTGCCGCCTTCCCGTGGGAGGATGTTGAGCAGTGGAATGAGGATCTGCTGGCCTTTTTTCGCCAAGTCACTGCCCTGCGCCATGCTTATCCTGTGCTGCGTACTGGTACAGTACGCACCCTCTATGCGGATCATGGCGTTTACGCATGTCTGCGCGAAGAGGGTGAGGCTGCGGCTGTGGTCGTCTTTAATACATTGACAACCCCTGTGCGCGTCAATCTCAATCAACTTGGCAGCAGCCCCCTTGGGTTCACCTATGAGGGTGTACACTTTAAGGGCGTGTGGCATGGTGAGGGCAGCCACGTGGTCGAGCAGGATAGCATATATAATCTGGAAGTTCCTGCGCGGGATGCAGTCGTTCTTGTCCGTTAAAATCGTTCCTGTCAGTTTTGCCCCTGTGAAGCTTATTTTTGTAGTAATAGAACCGCAGTAGAACCAATCTACCCCACCTGTGGGGGCTAGCCTTCAGAGGAGTCCGCAATGTCAGTGCAGGTTATTTTGAATCCTTATGCAGGGCGCGGGGCTGGCGCACGCATGAAAGAAAAACTTGCTGCCGCGCTTAAGGCTGCGGGTCTGCCTTTTGATCTGACTGAAACCACGCAGCAAGGAGATGCCCTAGAGTTGGCTGCTGCCATGCGGCGCAGTGGGTGTAAGATGATCGTGGCGGCGGGGGGGGATGGCACCGTGAACGAGGTGCTGAATGGTTTGGCACAGGCAACCCCTGAGGGGGAGATGATCGGCAAGTTAGCTTTATGTCCAATTGGCACGGGCAACGATTTTGCCGATATGTCGGGCGCAAAGCGGGGAGTTGAGGCGTTTGTCCAACGCATTGCAGCTGGACAAACACGACGCGTGGATATGGGACATGGCATCTTTACCTCTGGCACACGCAAGATAGAGCGTTACTTTGGCAATAACATAGGGCTAGGCTTTGAGGCGCAAGTCACTGTGGATAGCAATTCCATTAACTTTGTGACAGGCCCACTGCGCTATCTGGTTGCGGTCTTTAAGGCATTGGGACACTACAACTCGCCGCAAGTTGAGATTGGCTGGCAACAGGCAGGGGGAGAGTGGCAACGGCGTAGCCAATCGGCATTTATGATGTCGTTGGGCAACTCAAGACGTACGGGCGGGCTTTTTTATGTGAATCCCGATGCGATCATGGATGATGGCGTCTTCGATTTTGCCCTTGTGCCGCACAAGAACTATGGCGAAGTGATGATCCTTTTGGCGAAGGTCTTTCGTGGGGCGCACCGGTATGATCCTACTATTCTATTCGATCGCTGTGTTCAACTTGAAGTCACCTGCGCCCATCCAGTGCCGGTGCATTTAGATGGTGAAGTGGTGATGAATGATGTGACGACTGCCCAAATTGAAATTCTTCCTATGCGCTTAGAAATTGTGATTTAGTTTCTCGTCATCCCTACTTCTGTCATCACTACTTCTCTGGTATAATTGATGACGGGTTGATGATCCATGCGAGACGACAGCCGCTCGCATGGTTTTTTCAATTCCATCGGAGGATGCAATTAGATGGAATTAGGTTGGTGACTAGGCCGATTATGCTAGGCCGATTATTAAGGAAGTAGCAGTGGCACGCCAACCGGTTTTGCCCAGCACAAGCGGGGTGACTCAACTGAATCGTCAATGGCAGAATGCGCTTGGTTTCTGGCGTCGGCTGACCGCGCCAGTGACAGCAGGCGATCAAACCCTCAGTAGTAGTGCAACCATTAATGCACAATTGTGGTTTAGCCAATTCCCCCTGCGCCCAACGGCAGCGTGGGCGGCGATTGCCGCACTCTTGGCTGTGGGTAGCACCACCTTTGGATTTCCATTGGGGTGGCGCGAGTTGGCCTTGTTGCTGCTACTGGTCGATCCGTTGTGGGGTGCAATTTGGCGTTTGGCTGCGGGAAGATTGGAAATGCTGCCTCTGCGCGAAGGCGAGGGGCGATCTGTGGTCTGGCTACCTTATTTGAAGATGGATTCGCCAGCAGCACGCTTGTTGGGGTGGGATGAAAGGGGCGTTCTGCATTTAATTATGCGCGTAGCGCTACCCAGCGCGCTTTTGGCTTTGGCAGTCGCACTGACTTTAAGCCCTGTCGCGGTTTGGATGACGGCGATTATTTTGGCTTTGGGGCTTGCAGGTTGGATTGTGCGCCACACTGTGGGCTATGTGCCTGCTGTGTTGCATAGCGCAGCAACCGTGGCGCTGCCCTGGGCACTGACATTAGCCCAAACCGGCTTTAGCCTCGGGCAAGAATTTTGGAGTTATCATCTACTCCTCATCTTGCTTTGGTTTATTCACAACTGGGGTGAGGGACGTTTGTTGCGTTCCCCCCAAGATACTTTGGGGATTGGGCTGTTGGCTGTGAGTGATTTGGGTTTGGCGTTGCTGTTGGTGGTGGCACGTGCACCACTCTGGCTTGCGCTGATGAGCGTAATTTGGCTCCCCACCTGGCTACTGATCTTTCAAAGACGACCTTTACAGCGCCTGAATTTTTGGTGGCTGCTCGGTATGTTGCTAAGTGGTCTGGCATTGGGTCAGACCTTGATCGTTTCGTAAAGGAGGCACAGATTGCCCCCGAAAGAAGATACTTCACCCTTATCTGCTGTTGATCATGTTGCTTCGGTTGACGATGGCTCGGCACAGGCTGTGACCATCGTCGCGCCTCTCCTTGCGCCTGATGCGGCGCTTGTTACCGTGGATCAAGTGCGGCGCGATTCGGAAGTGATTGGCTTTTTACAGGCAGCCAATGATGCCTTGCGTACATTGGGATATACCGAACATGGTCAGCGGCACGCTGGTCTTGTTGGTCACATTGCTGAAAATATTTTGGAACGCCTTGGGCATTCAGAGCGTACCTATCAACTGGCGAATGTGGCTGGTTATCTGCACGACATTGGTAATTCTATTCATCGTCAGAATCATGCCTTGAGTGGCAGCCTGATCGCTTGGCAGATTCTCAACCGCATGGGGATGCCTGTGGATGAGTGTGCGATTGTAATGAATGCAATTGGCAACCATGAGGAAGAACGAGGCAGTGCCACCAATCCTGTCGCTGCGGCTTTGATCATTGCCGATAAGGCCGATGTCCACCGCAGCCGAGTGCAAAATCCAAACATGGCGGATTTTGATATTCACGACCGCGTGAATTATGCCACCACGCGTAGCTTTGTGCGGGTGCGACCGGAAGAGAAGGTGATTGCGTTGGAGTTAGAGATCGATGTCCAGTATGCACAAGTGATTGAGTATTTTGAAATTTTTCTGGAACGCATGACGATGGTGCGCCAAGCAGTTGAGTTCTTGGGCTGTACTTTCCAGATGATCATCAACGACACGCGCGTTTCGTAGTAGGCAGAGCTACTCTTGGCAGAGTAAATTTAGAACAAGATATCCCTATCCACACGACTACACTATAGGATGCTGGTATGCACATTGTACGGTTTGTAGAGCGGCACAAGCAGTTGCAAGATGCTTGGTTTACCCCAACATGGGGCATTTTAGAGGCAGATTTGGTTTATCCCTTGGCCCAAGCTCCGTTTGCTGGCATCCAGGTGAATGGGCCTGCGAGGTCACTGGAGAGTGTCAGACTGGTAGCTCCCGCAGCACCCTCAAAGCTGGTTTGTGTGGGACGCAATTATGCAGAACATGCGGCTGAATTGGGCAATGAAGTGCCACCGGAACCCTTGATCTTTTTGAAGCCACCGAGCACCGTGGTTGGCCCTGATGCGCCGGTGGTCTA
>JBBQIG010000133.1:0-10590 GCA_038324715.1 Anaerolineae bacterium
CAATGGCATCCATCAGCCGATACCACATGGTAATGGTTGCATCGCGCGTGATAAAGAGAATGGTCACGCCGATCAGCAGCCCGATGATAGGATCGACAATAGGATAGCCCAGCCATGTGCCAATCACGGCGACGAGCACTGCCAGCGAAGTCAATCCATCCGTGCGCGCATGCAGCCCATCGGCTACCATCGCCGCCGAGCCGATTGAGCGTCCAGTGCGAATTTGCAGCAGTGCCACCAACTCATTGCCCACAAAGCCGATAATGGCTGCCGCTGCCACCCAACCCAGGTTGGTCAATGGTTCCTGGTTGAAGAGCTTTTGAATCGACTCCCAGAAGATGATGCCTGCGCTAAAGGCAATCGAAAGCACAATGATAATGCCCGCCACATCCTCGGCGCGGCCATAGCCATAGGAATAACGACGGATGGCAATTCTGCGCGCCAGGTAAAAGGCAATCAACAAGGGGATGGAGTTGAGCGCATCCCCGATGTTGTGAACCGTATCCGCCAAGAGCGCTACGCTGCCGCTTATCCCAAAAATTACGATTTGCAGAATGGACGTAATGCCCAAGAGGGCTAAAGCCCACCAAATTACGCGGATACCAAGAGCATTGTCTTGAATGGCTCGGTCATTCGCCAACGCTGCCTTTTGTTCACTATGACCGTGTAGATGAAAGAGGGTATTCACCCATCCCCATAGCCCACTGCCATGATCGTGGTCGTGTTCATCATGGGGATGGTCATGTTCGTGCGCTTGCTCATGCTCGTGTGGGTGCGGATGAGCTTCGTGAGTAGAATGGTCGTGCGGGTGATTATCTTCAAGGTCGTGTCGATGTGACATAGATGCCGTCCTTATTACTATCCAAGAATCAAAAGTTGAAGACAAATATAGTGAAAGGGCGCGTGACTATTAAAGGGCAACTTCCACTGGTTGAGTTGTCGTATTAAGGTCAGGATGATCGGGTAAATTGCGCCGTACATGATCTAGGTGATAGAGCGCCTCGCGAAAGAGCGTTGCCACGTGGGCGTCATCTATCGAATAGAAAACCTGGTTGGCCTTTCGCTTTGTCCGCACCAAGCGTGCAGAACGCAGCTTTGCCAAGTGGTGGGATACTGCTGACGCCGTGACTGCCACAAGTTCGGTCAACTCATTGACGCTGTATTCCCGCTCGGTCAAGAGAAAGACCAACTGCGCGCGAGTAGGGTCACTCAGTGCCTTGAAAATCTCTACCACATCAACTAGCACATTTTCGTCCAGCGCACCTGCGGCATCGCGTATTGCATGTATCTTTGGCATCGTTAGCCTCCTGAGTATCTGAGCAAGTATTCAGATTCAGTGTATAACAGCACTCCCGGAGCGACAAATCGTTTGTTGTCACACGCATCAAATCATGCGACGCGGCCACCGGCTGTGGTAGAATGCCCCCACTAAACGTCGCCTGGGCAACGGACTAGTGGAGAGAAGATGGACGAACGCTTGCACCGGCGACGTGGAGCCGGACTTAGTTTTTTAATGGGAGGCGACGGCGACCCGCTGTTGCTCCTGCACGGAATCCCCGGTTCTTCGCAAAGCTGGCAAAAGGTTGGCATCAAAGTTGCCAGCCGTTTTCGCGTGGTCATCCCCGACCTCATGGGCTTTGGTGCTTCCGATGCACCGGCAGAAGATGAAGACTTCTATCTGGAAGAACAGGCCAAAGCCGTATATAACCTGTTAACCTATCTCCAGATCACCAATTTTTATTTGGGCGGTCATGGCTTTGGCGCTTCTGTGGCAGTCACGCTCATGCGCCTTTATCCCGAACTGAATGTGCGCGGGCTGATACTCTCCGCCATGAATCCCTTTGCCGATAGCTCAATCCCCTTTTCCTTGCGGCTTACCGGCGTGCCAGGGCTAAATAGCTTGGTGGTAGGCAATCGACTTGGATTGCGAATGCTCTTTGAGTCGGCAGCCCAGAACAAGGAGGAGGTGCAATGGCGTGAATTTCGCCGCCACCTCACGACGGGTAGCATCAAACTGACGCGGCAAATCCTGCAACGCAATCTGGCAAATGGGCAAGCGACCTATGCAGAAATGGAGGCGGCGTTGCCCCAGATCACCTGCCCCTCATTGATCTTGTGGGGTGATGAAGATCCCTTCTTCCCCGTTGAAATTGCCGAGCGCATACGTGCTACACTCCCCAACGCATTGCTCAAGATCTATGCCTACACAGGGCATTTTGTACCCGAAGAGCGCCCCATCGAATGTGCTGAAGATATTGTCCTGCGTTTCACCGACCAACCCTTGATCATCAAGCCGTAAGCATCTACTCTATCTAGTTTATTGGCGTAAAAGAATCCAGATAGGGGACAGTTGGCAAATGAATTTATAGACAATGGGGGCTTGTCCAAGGACAGGCCCTTTTTCTTTAGCCAAACTTTAGGTTCCCGAAAACCTTGCTAGAGCCAAAGCCGTTAGCTATCTGATATCCTTGCAAGCCAACGCATGTGTAGTCCATGCGTGAGGGGAAGAAATACAAAGGGTGCTCCTGTTCGTGCTGGACCCAGGGCCACTTTTGCTATCCATTAGAACTATCCACTAGAAAAGGAGAAGTATCGTGGGACAAGGCAATCAAGGTAGTGGAACAGTCAACCTCAATGAGGCCAATAGAGATGAATTGATGCGCGGTATTCCAGGTGCTGGACTAGGTATCGCCGAGGCGATAGTCCGTTTCCGCGAGGAGAGGGGCAGAATCGAGAGTATTGATGAGGTGGATCAAATAAGTGGAATCTCGGAATCAATGATTGAGACGATTAAGTTACATGCAACTGTGTAGGGTGTCACAGTTCAAGAGACGCACTTACATGTAGCGAAGTAGAAAAATAGGAGCCATCCCCATTCTTTTGAAAGCCCATACACCCCCATGGGCTGCTACCCATTTCCTCGTCCTTCACTGCAAGCTGGTCTTCTGGCTAGGTTTAAGACTCCCCAACTGACTATCTTTCCTGCAATTAAAAGAGTACAGAATTAAGCAATAGACCCGCACATCATCGCAACGTCTTCATGCAAACAAGGGGGTTTCCATGAACGAACTAAAAGTCGGGAGATGGCACCGCATGGCCGTCTTTGCCGTAAAGCTGGTCCATTCGCTGATCTTCCTCAGCGTGTCGGTCAGCATCCTGCACATCTTTTACGCGGGTATCACCGCTCGCGGTTCTGGCGTGACAAAGGTCGCCCTTGCCCTCGCGTGGGGTGAGAGTTTGGTCTTCGCATCTAATCGCTGGAACTGTCCGCTTCGGAGTCTGGCCGAGAAACTCGGTGCTGAGAGCGGTCAAGTCACCGACATCTTCCTGCCTCGCTGGTTTGCCGATCGGATTCCCTGGATCTTCACACCACCGCTGGTCATCGGCACACTTGCCCTGTTCTGGCACCACTGGCATAAGGGGCATTCGTCGCCCTTAATTGGCTCTGTTCCTTCCTCAGACACCTTGGCAGGCGTGCTGGTAGAGCAAGGATAGTTGCTACTTTATGGTCGACCTATTCATCTGACCAGTCTAGAATCTGTCCGCCTAGCCGATGCGCATAAGGTTACTCTATAGAATACTAATACTGAAGAATTCTAAGATTAACAGGTTTGTGAACTTTTTTATTGCCAAGAGGAAGTACCAGCGAGGTTGCTATGGACTATAGTCGTTTACTCAATCGAGCCTGGACAATCGTCTGGGCACACAAATTTCTGATTTTGCTCGGCGTTTTGGCTGCATTAGGCAGCGGTGGTGGCGGGAATAATGTGCGCTGGCAAGCTGGCGACGGCAATGGTGGAGATGTCCCCACTTTTAATTTTGGCGAGGGCACCTTGGGTGGCGTCTCCATGTGGCTGCTCATCTTGCTGATCGGCCTTATCTTTGCCATCTTGTTAGTCCTGTGGGTGGTTGCAACCGTGGCGCGTGGCAGCTTGATTGCCGCGGTTGATACAATTGAGCGTAGTAGTGAAAATAACAGTGAGAGTAATCGTGAGAGGGGTGGTCAAGTCACCTTTATGACGGCCTGGTCTGCTGGCTGGCAGAAAGTTTGGCCTCTTATTGGCATTGCTCTGCTGCCAGCCATTCCCGTCCTGGTCTTGCTAATTTCGGGAGTGATCACGATAGGTACAGTGGCGGGCTTTGCCACTCTGACTGGGATAAACCTGGATTTTCCTCTACGTAGTGGGATTGGGTTCCTCCTGGTTGCGCTGGCTTGTATTGCCGCCCCTTTTGCGCTGGTGCTCATTTTATTGCGCAACTTTGCCGAACGCGCCTGCATGCTGGAAAATCTTGGCGTCTTTCCAGCCTATCGCCGCGGGTGGGAGGTGTTAACTCACAACTTGGGGCCAGCCATCATCCTCTTTCTAATCCAAATTGCCTTGAGCATCCTCTTGGGAATTGGGTTGATCGGGCCTGGAATTGTGATGGTGCTCTGTTTTCTGCTCTGGCCCCTTTTGTTGCTGATCGGCGGCACAGTGGAGGCTTATTTCTCTGCCTTATGGACATTGGCTTGGCGTGAATGGACTGTTGAAGATGGACAAACTCCGCTCACGACCCGTGTGGCAGGAGTCTGAATGCACAGGTAGGTTTATGTTGGTGGAATTCAGCAACGAAGAAGTCTCCCTGAGCTTGCACATTGCACAGGGTATTAACGGGGCAAGAGGTAGCCCTTGAGCGTAAAGCTTTCCTCATCCCCGAATTTTTAAGGAGAAACCACAATGAAAGCATTCGTCATCTATGATTCGGCTTTTGGCAACACAGCACAAGTCGCTCAAGCAATTGGCGATGCGCTTGGTTCCCAAGATGAAGTTGCTGTACGCCAGGTGAGTAATGTACAACCAGAACAATTGACAGACGTAGACCTGTTAATCGTTGGCTCACCGACGCAAGGGTTTCGACCCACAGAACCAATTACGGACTTCCTGAAAAGAACGGCTGCACAGGGCCTGCAGGGTACCAAAGTGGCGGCATTTGACACCCGGATTTCAACCAGTGACATAAAATCGCCCATATTTCGGTTCATCGTAAATGCGGGTGGCTATGCTGCAAAGCCCATTGCCAAGAGGCTTACGCAGGGTGGCGGTGAGTTGCTCATGCCCGCAGAAGGTTTCTATGTCGAAGGGAAGGAAGGTCCGTTAAAAGAGGGTGAACTTGAACGAGCCGTAGGATGGGCAAAGCAAATTGTGGCGGCACAATCAGCGGCTTCTTAACATGAGACCTACGCGCAACGTACAGGCTGGCGCGCCCAGGTGGATCGATCGCCGTGCCCTCTTGGCATTTTTCGGTCTGACCTATCTCATTTCGTGGAGCATCTGGTCATTTGAGCCGAGTTTGCGGCACGGCGATCCTGTTTTTGTACGCAGCATAGATACCCTTGCGCCTTACGGTCCCACAATTTCAGCCCTGATTCTTTCTGCATTGCTGAAACCGGGGCACTTGCCGGTGCACCGCTCCTGGTCACGCATTGTAGCCACCTACGACTGGTCTATCTTTGCAATTCGGCATCTCTTCGTAACTAATGTTAGTGTCACCGAAGCCGCCCTGGAACCTAGCAACCACAGCGCGCGTCGGGTTGATGATAGCGATTGTTCTCCTTGCGCTGGCAAATGCGTGGGAAGCCTATACCATTGTCAACCTTTAAACAATCTATAGTATGGGAGATTTACGATGGACGATGTCGTTTATGTAGATGCGAAGGCAAATGAATTAGAGCAATTGTTGTTCAAAACGAAAAGCCAGTCATTTCCCCGAAAGGCGGGACGTATTATGTTGATTCTGATCTCTACCTTAGTAGCTTGCATGCTCATTTTTTTTGGCGTACTGCTGCTATGGAGCCCCGGAATATCGAAACCCTTTGTAGACGAAAATGGTAGTCCGCTGGCAGGTAGCATTTCAGAGAAAATTCGTGTCAACATTAACGGCGTGGAGCAGGGGATGTTTATCAAGAGCAAAGATGCAACGCATCCAGTGCTGCTTTACCTGCATGGGGGTATGCCTTTTTACTTCCTTACCCAAAGGTACCCTACGGGCCTTGAAGATTATTTCACCGTAGTGTGGTGGGACCGGCGTGGTTCAGGACTCTCCTACAGTGCCGACATCCCACAAGAGACTATGACGGAGGAGCAATTTATATCCGACACGCTAGAGGTAACGAATTACTTGCGTCACCGCTTCGATAAAGACAAAATTTACCTTATGGGACATTCAGGGGGAACCTTCATTGGCATACAAGTGGCGGCACGGGCACCAGAGTTGTATTACGCCTACATAGGCGTGGCTCAGATGTCATATCAGCTCAAATCTGAAGAACTGGCGTACGAATATATGCTTAACCAATTCAAAGAGAATGAAAACATGCAAATGGTACGAAAACTCGAAGCAGCGCCAGTCACTCTATCGGACGGCACACCGGATGCGTATCTTGCACTGCGTGACAACGCTATGCACAGTCTTGGCATTGGCACGGCACATGACATGAAATCGGTACTCAGTGGTATCTTTTTACCGTCGCTGACAAACCGAGAGTATACGTTAGGTGAAAAGGTCAATATGTGGCGCGGTAAATTCTTGTCTGGCGTCAGCTTCATGTGGGATAAGATGATCGTCACGGATCTGTCCAAACAGGTGCCAGAACTTGACCTTCCCGTCTATTTCTTTCACGGCGTATACGATTACACTTGTTCATACACGTTGGCAAAGGAATATTTTGAGAAATTAAAGGCACCATTAAAGGGGTTCTACACGTTTGAGCAGTCTGCTCACAGCCCCTTATTTGAAGAACCTGAAAAAATGCAGAAAATTTTTCAAGAGGACGTACTGGTAGGAGCAAATAACCTTGCTGACCGGGAGTAAGAGGGATCATTTACATTTCAAGATTGTGAATCAACTCGCTTTTTTACAATTAGAGAGCGTTGGGGAACTTACGAACCTCATAAGTGAGCGATGACTTTAGACTGGCTATGGTGAAGTTCAGAGCGGCGGGAAATTGGTCATGTCCTCGGAAGATTTCTTGGGCAAAGCAAATTGTGGCGGCACAATCAGCGGCTTCATAACATGAGACCTACGAGCAACGCACAACCTGGCGCGCCCAGGTGGATCGAACGCCGTGCCCTCTTGGCATTCTTCGGTCTGACCTATCTCATTTCGTGGAGCATTTGGTCACTTGAGCCAAGTTTGCGGCACGGCGATCCTGTCTTTGCACGCAGTATAGACACCCTTGCGCCTTACGGTCCCACAATTTCAGCCCTGATCCTCTCTGCGTTGCTGAAACCGGGGCACTTGCCGGTGCACCGCTCCTGGTCACGCATTGCGGCGACCCTTTTCACCCTGCTGGCAGCCATAGGGATCTTGGTCGGGCCATGGACAGAAGCGCTGCAGAGCCAACAACCGCTGCTTACGGCTATCCCCTTGTTGCTAATCAGTCTGCTGCCAGCCTATCTTGTTTGGTCTGCATGGAGCAGTCAGCGTGGCATACGCGAGTTGATGGCTTCGTTGCGCGCCTGGCGCATCCCGCCGGTCTGGTATGGGGTGGCGCTGTTACTCTTTCCGTTGGCAAGTCTAGCTGGACTATTGCTCCTCCCGCTGCTTGGTCAAAGTATACCTGCCTTGCCACGACAGGAAACTTGGCCTGCTCTCGGTCTGATGCTGCTGAATGTCTTTGTCGCAACTGCCTTTTATGGGGGGCCCTTTGGTGAAGAAGCCGGTTGGCGTGGCTTTGCCCTGCCGCGCCTACAAGCCCGCTATAGCCCTTTGGTAGCGAGTGTGATCTTGGGGCTTCTCTGGGGCTTCTGGCACTTTCCTTTGCATTTCCGCGGGATGTACGACGCATCGTTCGGCGCTGGCATCGGTGGGTTGGTTCTGCGTATGGCTGGCAATGTGACCTTGGCGATTGTCTTTACTTGGCTCTATAACCGCAGTCACGGCAACCTCCTTTTGATGGTCTTGCTGCATACGGTGATCAACAACACCTTTGGCTTTTGGTTGCCAGTTCATGTGGGGTTGTATGTGATTATTGGTGTGCTGGTTGTGGTGTTGGTCTATGTTGACCAGATGGGCAAACAACATGCCGAGATAGGCGCTACTGTTTTACCCGTACCGGCAATTTCTGAAAGGAGAATCCAATGAGTACGGTGCGAAGTAATTTGCCGATGAGTCGTCTTCCATTCCTCCAGGCGCAGACTAGCTGGTGGGGACATCTGTTGTGGGTGCTGGCTGCATCCGTCATAGGGTGGGCCGTGACCACTTTGTTTGCGGGCATTCTGCGTTGGCCCCGCGATCTACTTCTGGTTCCCTACGTTCTGTTGTCCATCGTTTTCATGGTTGGGTACCTGCGTTGGAGTGGTTTGAACCTGTGGGCGCATCTTGTTCACAACTGGGGTTGGGGTTTGGTCGGTGCTGCTCTGGCCGGTTGGTTTGTTGTTCAGAATGTGCTTAGCCAGCCACGAACGCCAATGCCTCAAGGGCTAGATCTAGTCTTTAACGTGCTTTGGCTGGGGGTGGTGTACGGGCTTGTGGATGGATTGCTGCTCTCTGTGTTGCCAGTCGCGGCGACTTGGCAGGCATGCAAATTGCTCGGTTGGACTAACCGCTGGTCGGGCCGCATAAGTGCCGGGGTGTTGGCATTGGCTGCCAGTTTATTGGTCACTGCTGCCTATCACTTAGGCTATCCTGAATTCCAGGGGGTAGAGGTGCTAGGGCCAGTCTTCGGCGTTGGCGTTATGAGCCTGGCTTATCTTGTCAGCCGTAGCCCGTTGGCACCTGTGTTGAGTCATGTTGCCATGCATGTCGCCGCGGTGTTGTACGGTCTCTATACGGCTATTCAACTGCCACCACACTACTAGTTTGGTCGCACGTAATTTGACCGCAAGGCGGGATATTGTAACCTGAGCAAGGCGATCTCGAATGAGGTGATTGCCCAGGTTACTGTCCAGCAATGGTTGCCGCTGCTGGGGGTATCAAAATGTCCACATTTGAGCGCTAATGCGACGCTACTGGCCCTGGCTCAATTTAAGCAGGGCCAATCGCTTGCTGATGCTCTCCACGGCTAAGATGATGGATTGTAACAATTCTGAGTCCTCTGCATAACCGGCAGAGGCTAGATTTGCGATGCGCCGTCCTACATTGGTATCGCTGTAACCGCGCCAGCCATCTACATTGTCGCCTTTGTAGATGCCAATCGCCATGCCACCATGATCGTGTAAGAGGCCAAAGACCGGCATGTCGCTCGCACCGTCGCCCATTCTAATCACGGATTATGAGACAATTCAACTTTGGTAACTTTTAAGTGGCTCATTTTATGATACATTTAGGTGGAAAATAGGTTGAGAACAGGTTCACAAGCTTAAGTTGAGGTCACAATGGCTGATCTACCCGCACACTTTGCCAAAACAATCATCGGTGTTTACGGGCCCGCTGGGGCGACTTGGCTCGATACGCTTCACGCGCGCCTTGCGAGAATCCTTGACCGTTACGACTTGACGTTGGGCGCGCCTTTTGACCTTTCTTATAACTATGTCACCGCAGCCACCCGCAGCGATGGCTCGCCTGTCGTGCTAAAACTCGGTGTTCCAGATGGTGAGATTCAAGATGAAATTGCCGCATTGCGCCATTATGATGGCAACGGCATGGTGGCGTTGCTGGAGGCTGACGCGGACGAAGGCTTGATGATTCTAGAGCGTGTCTTGCCTGGTACGCCTTTGAGTAAACTAGCGGATGACGACCAAGCTACGCATCACGCCGCTACTGTAATGAGCAGTTTGTGGCGACTGTTGCCGCCCGACCATTCGTTTGGTACGGTGCAGGAGTGGTCAAAGGGGCTGCAACGGCTGCGTGACAATTTTGAAGGGAACACAGGGCCGTTACCTGCCCACCATGTCGAGCGAGCCGAGGCAATTTATCATGAACTATTTGCCAGTGCCCTTCCGCCTGTATTGCTCCACGGTGATTTACACCATGAAAATATGCTGACCTCCACGCGCCTCCCCTATCTCGCCATCGACCCCAAAGGGGTTGCCGGTGAACCTTGTTACGAGATCGGGCCTTTGTTGCTAAACCCGCAGCCTGCTGTCTACTTTTGGCCCAACTTAGCGCAAGTTCAGGAGCGGCGTATCGCGATCCTGGTTGAGCGTCTGCAATTGGATCGAGAACGACTACTGGCATGCGCCTACGCCCACTCCGTGCTTTCCGCCGCGTGGACGCTTGAAGACCATGGCGGTGGCTGGGAAAATACGATTGTGGTCGCCGAGGCTCTGCTGCAACTGTAGCTCGTATAAGCAAAAACTGCTTCATCCCACTCGACAGACTCGACCATCCACTATATAATCGATAGGGGATACAGTCGATCTATTCACTTTTTGCAGAATTGATAGTATTGTTCTGTCGCCCCGTTTTCTCCCTTTTTCATCTAATTCCTTTAGTTTCTTAAATTTGTCTTGTTTCCATCTAGGTAAGAGAGTTGTTCCCAAATAGAAGATGAGGTAGGCTATAGTCAAAAAGGAGCCTATTGATGGTACTTGAAATTCGAGATGATCGCCAGATGCGGGCCTTAACGGGACTGTCGCAAGCGCAATTTTCACAACTGCTGCCGACCTT
>JBBQIG010000134.1:0-10526 GCA_038324715.1 Anaerolineae bacterium
CATGCCAAACTCTATACAGAAGATCCACTTGCTGATCTGGTCGGCCTTTGCGATTGGGACCCTGCACGCGCCGAAGCCGCAGCCAAGACCTTTGGCGTACCGGTCTACCAGGACGTTCAGGAAATGCTTGAACGTGCGCGCCCCCAAGTTGTCAGCGTTGCTACCGGTGGCTATGAGTACGGGAGTGAACATTTCCTCCCCACCATGCAAGCGCTAGAATCTGGCTGTCATGTGCTGGGCGAAAAACCAATCTCCAACGAAATTTACGAAGCCGAGCAGATGGTCGCCAAAGCCAAGGAAAAAGGACTCTGCTACGGCATCAACCTCAACCACCGCTTCACACCCGCAGCCTTACTAGCAAAGAAGTGGCAGGATGAGGGACGCGTGGGCCATCTGCTCTTTATGAACATGAGCATGTGGATCATGAACCCGCGCGAATCTTCCCCCTACTTCCAACTCAAGGCGCTCCATCCGCATACCGTAGACATCATGCGCTACTATTGTGGCGAAATTGAAGCAGTACAATGCTTTGCCACCAAAGCACCAGGGCGCAAAATCTGGTCAACCGCCACCTTCAATATGCGTTTCAAGAATGGCACAGTGGGTACACTCACCGGCTCCTATGATATCGAGCGCGGTCATCCAATGGAACGCTGTGAAGTGGCTGGCACCAAAGGTCGCTTTGTCATTGAAGATATGTACCAGCAGGTCACGCTCTACCCTGCTGGCGATATGGAAAGACGCGTCTATGCCAACCCAATCTTCGGCGGCATGCGCGAGTTCGAAGACACCTTCCGCAATCGTATCCACAAGTTCCTCGAACAGGTGGATGCCGGTGCCGCGCCCGACGAGATCGACGGCGCAGGCAGTGACGGATTGGCTGCCCAAAAGATCTTAGCAGCAGCCATAGAGTCACTGCTCAACGAGACAGTGGTCTATGTCAAATAACGCCATCCATTCCCCCTAACCATATCTGCTCATGACGATTGAATGAGCGCAATACTTTCAGCCACCAACTCAGGTTGTACCGCCCACAAATTGCCATCAAGGAGTAACTTGTTTCATGTCTGCTAAACGACGTCGCCAACGTCTGCCGAATATCGTTTTCCTGGGAATTGATTCCTTGCGCAGCGATCACATGAGCGGCTACGGCTATCATCGACTGACAACACCCCACCTGGATCGCTTTGCCCAGGAAGGGACGCTCTTCGAGAATACCTTCAGCCCCTTCATCCCAACCACCAGCGCCTACGCCTCCATGCTCACCGGACTGGACGTCTTCAACACGCAAGTGGTTGCATTGCGCCACAAGGGCGGATTGCGACCGGAAGTCAGCACCCTCGCTGAAATTCTCAAGGGTGAAGGATATAACACCACCTGCGTTGGCTTCACAGGCAACCCCAGTTCGCGCGGCTTTGATACCTATCTGGACTATGCAGGTTGGGGTAGCTGGAATGAGGGACGTAGCCCCAAGGCTGAGAATCTAAATGAAGTAGCCATTCCCGAGCTAGAGAGGCTCGCTAAGAAACGAGAACCCTTCTTCCTCTTCTTGCGCCACATGGATCCACACGCACCCTACCTGCCCCCCGCACCCTATGAGCGCATCTTCTATCACGGCAACGAAACTGATCCCAAAAATGAGTCAATGAAGCCGGTTATGGAATTCAAGCCTTTCCGCGACTTCTTTGGCAGTTGGATGCCACCCGGTATCACTGATAAAGATTATGTGATTGCCCAATATGATGGAGCTATCGCCTATATGGATGCAGCCATCCAACGCATCTTCACCGCTCTAGAGGCAAAAGGTTTGGCTGAGGATACACTAGTCATCGTCAATGGCGACCACGGGGAAACCCTCTATGAGCATGACTGCTATTTTGATCACCACGGTCTCTACGACTGCACATTGACCGTGCCGCTGATCATCCGCTATCCAGGTCGTGTGCCAGCAGGCAAGCGCATCACAGGCTATAACCAACACAAAGACTTAGTGCCCACGATTCTAGAGTTAGCGGAAATCGAACGACCAGACATTAACTTCGACGGACGCAGCCTCATGCAGATGGTACGCGGTGAAGTCGCCTCGTTCGAGTCAGAAATGTACATCACCGAATGTACCTGGATGCGTAAGCACGGTTGGCGCACGCCAGAGTGGAAGCTCATTATCACGCTTGAACCAGATTTCCACTTCAAGCCAGAGGTAGAGCTTTACAATCTCATCGCCGATCCAGATGAAAACAACAATTTGGCTGAGACTGAGCCTGAAGTGGTGGTGCTGCTCAAGACGCGCATGGAACAATGGATTGCCAAGCGCGAAGCCGAAACCGGACTACCCAACCCCATCCACAACCAAGGCGATTGGCATGGGCATGAGGGCGTTGGCTCGTTCACAAGCTCGCAACAGGCTTATGACACCATGCACATCGGTGATCCCACACAAGCAGCGCAGTTACAAGCGCGCGCACGCTAAAAGACAAATCACTTAAAAGTCGCACAAATGACTTGAGCGTTGCTCAGAAATCATGTGCGACTTTAAGGATAGCCATAGAAGGAGTCCAAGACCTATGATCATCGACAGCCACTGCCATGCCTGGACTTACTGGCCCTATGTCCCAACTGTGCCAGACCCAGAGTCACGCGGACGCATCGAACAGTTGCTCTTTGCTATGGATCAAAGTGGTGTAGATCGCGCCATGATCGTCTGTGCACGCATCGAGCACAACCCTGAAAATAATGAATACATTGCCGAGCAAGTTAAGCAATATCCTGACCGCATCTATCAAGTTGCCGATGTAGATTGCTCCTGGTGGCCCACCTACCATACCCCCGGAGCTGCCGACCGTCTGATAGAGACCGCGGATCGCCTTCCCATCGTCGGCTTCACCCATTACCTGGCGGGGGAGGATGACGGCTGGCTCACATCAGACGAGGGCATGGCCTTCTTTCGCGTTGCCGCCGAACGAAACTTGCTTGCCAGCATCTCCTGTGCGCCGCATCATCTGGCCTCCTTGCGTCAAGTGGCAGCCGCATTTCCGTCTCTGCCCATTCTCATCCACCACATGGGCATGGTGAAGGCGGCAGAACGTTGGCCTCATCCTAATTTACAGGAATTATTGCGCTGTGCCGAACAGCCCAATATGTACGTAAAGGTGTCAGGCTTTGCCTATGCTGCCACCGTCAAATGGGACTTTCCCTATTCAGAAACGCTTTGGCTGGTACGCACGCTCTATGAAAATTTTGGCCCGCACCGTCTATGCTGGGGTTCAGACTATCCGGTCGTGCGCCAATTCATGACCTACCGCCATTCACTTGAAGCATTCCGCACCCACTGCACCTTTGTCACTGAAGATGACAAAACTTCCATTCTGGGTGAAAACCTCGCCCGTCTGCTGCAGGAGCGACAGCCCGCATGACACTTACCACCATCATAGGCCGCGGCCATTCTGGTACACGCGCCATTTCCCATACGCTCTATGCCAGTGGCGTCTATATGGGCGCAAGCATCAATCGTTCTGGCGATCTAATCCCGCCCAACGACATGTATGAAGCCTGTCGGATTCTGGCTCGCTATGTAGAATGGAAAGGTGGCCTAAGTTGGGACTTTAGCAAGCTCCACACAATGCCAATTCCCGATGAGTTTACCCAACTCATCCAGTCATATCTCAAGAACGTCTTGGAAGAACACGAAAAGACCCCTGATGCAGTCGTAGGTTGGAAGATCCCCGAAACCACCCTTGTCTATCCCTGGATCGTCCGTATGTTTCCAGAGATCAAATACATCTTTTGGATCCGCGACCCGCGTGACTGTATCCTCAGCCGCCATATTACCGATGACCTGCGTACCTTTGGCATCCAATATCCAGAAACAGAGGAGGTGCGCTTGCGGCGCGCCATCTCGTGGAAATATCAATATGACTTGGTGAGGGCTACGCCGCGTCCAGCCAACTGGATCGAGGTGCGCTTCGAGGACTTTGTGATGCACCAAGAAGAAACGATCAGTCGTTTAGAAGAGTATCTAGGTATCTCTCTGGGCCGCATCATTGTGCGTCCTGACGCTGTGGAACGTTACAAACTTGACAATGAACCTCACGACTTCGACTTCTTTGCGTCAGAATTAGCGCATTATGGCTATGTCACAGCATAGAACCGAATTGAGTATACAAACGAGTGAAAAGATGGGTACACAACCGAATATCCTGCTCGTCCACGTTGACCAGCATCGGTATGACTGTATTGGCGCAGCAGGGCATCCGTTTCTTCAGACGCCTTCACTGGACCGTTTAGCCCGTGAAGGCGTTACCTATACGCATGCCTTCACCCCTATCCCTGTCTGCACCCCTGCCCGCACGACTCTTCTCACAGGGGCATGGCCGTCGCAGCATGGCTTTATTGCCAACGCTGATACGGAAGTACATCCTCCCACCGAACTACCGTTGCCAACACTCTATCAGGCACTGCATGAGGGTGGCTACTATCTTGGTCATGTCGGTAAATGGCATGTACACCGCACCCTATCCCCCACCGCATTTAGCGCGGACGACTACGTGCCGGAGTCCGACTATACTACATGGCGCGCTGCCCAGGGCTTGCCGCCAAAACCCAAGCAGAATGGCTTCTTTGGCGAAACCGATCCCTATGTAACGCCTGAACAGACATCCCTGGCATGGGGAGCCGACCAGACCATCGAACTGCTGCAAAAAGCCGCAGTAGGGGATCGCCCCTTCTTCCTGCGCTGGGATCCGAGCGAGCCACACCTGCCCAATGTGCTACCCGAACCCTATGCGTCGCTCTATCCACCCGCGACCATTCCGCCTTGGCCCTCCTATCCTGACCCACTCCACAACAAGCCCTACATCCAGCAAAAGCAACGACAAAGTTGGGGCATCAGCCACTGGACATGGGAGGAATGGGCACCCATTGTAGGTCGCTATCTGGGTGAGATTACTCTGCTCGACCATCAGTTGGGGCGTATTCTAGCTGAGCTAGATCGCTTGGGGCTTGCAGAAAACACACTGGTCATCTACACAGCCGATCATGGTGATCTTTGTGGAGGACATGGACTCATCGACAAGCACTTTGTCATGTATGAAGAGCTAGTGCATGTCCCCATGCTCGTGCGCTGGCCCGCGATGCTCCCCGCAGGCAGAACCTGTGACGCCTTCGTCAGTTCCGCATTAGATGTAGCCTACACAATTTGCAACGCAGCAGGCATCCCCGCACCCGACACCTTTGGGGGTCTCAATCTCATTGATGAGTTGACGCAGCCAACGCGCACAGACATCTTCTCGTCCTACTACGGCAATCAGTTTGGGCTTTACAGCCAACGCATGGTACGCGACCATCGCTGGAAATATGTGTGGAACGCGACTGCAGAAGATGAACTCTATGACCTTGTCAACGACCCTGGCGAAATCATCAATCTAACCTTCGAGCCACAACATCAAGCTGCACTTCGAGAGATGCGTGCAAAGCTTCTGCGCTGGATGGAAGAGACCCAGGATCGGGTACTCAACGGTTGGACGCGTCGCCAACTGACAAATGAATCGTTGGCTATTGCGTAGATCGCCCAGTAAGCACTTCAAACAACAAGGGAGGAATCGCCCGTGGCTCGTGAGTTAATCGCCCCAGCACCCAATGAAATTACCTGGCGTGAAGTCCCATCTGTCCCCCTCAAAGCCGACCAGATCCGTGTGCAGTCTCACTATGGCGCGGCCAAGCATGGCACAGAGATGTCTCTCTTTACAGGCACTGCCAGCCCTCGCGGCGGCTATGATAAAGAATACCAACTCCATCGCCCCGAAATTCCAGGGGTGAATTACCCTGTGCGCCTAGGCAACATTATCGTCGGCAGGGTCGTCGAGATTGGCAGTGAGGTAACTCATCACATGGTGGGGGATACAGTCTTCAACTACGGCTCATTCTGCGAAGAACATGTCTGGCCGCAAACCGTGCGCGCACTGCCACTCGGCGTGCCCTGGCAAGCTGCCGTCTGTTTGGATCCAGTAGATTTCGCGATTGGTGCGTTGCGTGATGGCAATGTCCGCATTGGCGATGCAGTGGCTGTTTTTGGCATGGGATCGATCGGCCTTTTGGCGCTTCAACTAGCCAGGCTAGCTGGGGCCCATCCAGTCATCGCCATTGATCCCCTGGCTTCTCGGCGCGAGCTAGCCAAGCAACTTGGAGCAGATCATCTGATCGACCCAACGAACACCGACGCGGGCCTACAAATCAAGCAACTGACCAACAAGCGCGGTGCAGATGTCTGCATTGAATACAGTGGCAGTCATCATGCCTTGCAAGCAGCCCTACGCGGGGTAGCCTATCTCGGGACAATCGTAGCAGGGGCATGGCCCAAGCCCTATCCTGCAGGTTTAGACTTTGGCGCAGAAGCACACATGAACCGTCCGCGCATCATCTTCTCCCGCGCATGTAGCGAACCCAATCCTGATTACCCCAATTGGAACGAGGAACGTATTTTCGAAGTTGCTTGGCGCTATCTAACTTCCGATGCACTACAAACAATCCCCATCATCCACCCAATTGTGGACTTTGACGATTTGTTAACCGCCTACCCACAAATTGCCACCAATCCGCAAGATCTAATCAAATTAGGTGTACGCTTTCCCGCGATGCTTGGGTAACAGTTTCACATCCGAATCTTATTCATCTTGCTGAATCATTCTAGAGGAGATACACGATGAAACTTGGCGCAAATTCCGTCCTGTTCGGCGGCTATGACCTAGAAACTTCCTTCAAATACATTGCCCAATCTGGTTATGATGGCATTGAACTGTCTGCCATTGATGGCATGAGTGAGCATCTGGTCTTGGAGCGCTGGCGAGAGTTGGCACCCACCATCAAACAGTTAGCCCAAAGCTATAACCTCGAACTGTTGGCGATGGAACAGCCTTCACGCGACCCAGCTAAGATGGAGCAAGCCATGCAGGCTGCGGTTGAAATCGGTATTCCCATTATCAACTGCGGGCCGGGTGGCAAAACCGACGAACCGGGTAGCCTCCAACAGACCATCAACGACTTGGGTGAATTGGTAAAAATGGCAGAACGCTACGGAGTCACCCTCTGTGTCAAGGCCCATGTGGGCAACAGTGTCTATAACACGCCAACCACGCTCGAAGTGATGACAGCGATCGCGTCGCCAAGTTTCGGCATCGACATGGATCCCTCCCACATCTACCGCGCCAATGAGAATCCCGTGGAAGCGATTGCCGCAGTGATTTCCCGTGTCAAACATGTTCACATTCGCGATTGCAAAGGCCGTCAGCAAGGCCCCGGCAAGCCTGAGATGCAAGCCAATGGTCGTGGCGACATTGATCTTGTCGGCTATATACGCGTACTCCACGAAAATGGCTATACAGGCCCGCTGAACCTAGAAATTATCGGAGCCAAAGAGTACAGCCTGGAGCAATGCTGCATCATCGCTGCCGAATCACGCGGTCACATGCAAGCCTCTCTCCAAGCTTGTGGTGCGCGCTAGCTTGGGTCTTGTATTACCGTTTAGGTGAACACCTTCCTCGAAGCCCACACAACAGAATTAGGCTTCGAGGAAGGTTCTTTCTGTTTCCACCCATCTCCAACTTTACATAAATTCAAAACCGCACCTATCAGAAGGGTAGATCGATTTATCCCGCGTCCTGGCGCCCCTTCTGCATTTCCTCCACAAAATAGCGTGCAATCTCCTGTGGGCGCGTAATTGCCCCACCCACCACAACCGCCAAAGCTCCATTGGCTAATGCATTTGCCGCTTGCTGCGGTGTGCGATACCGTCCCTCCGCCAGAACTGGACTCGAAACAGCGTGGCTCAACATCGTTACCAGTTCCAAGTCTGGCTCTCGCTGTGAAGTTGACTCTGCCGTGTAGCCCGACATCGTAGTAGAAACCAAATCGGCCCCTGCTTCAACCGCGGCAATCCCTTCCGCCAAGTTAGAGATATCCGCCAGCACAGGCAGTCCGGTTTGCTCATGGATACGAGCAATAAAATCCGCCAATGTACCTGGTTCGGGCCGTGGACGCGCGGTAGCATCAATTGCGATTATATCTGCGCCAGCTTCGGCGATTTCCAACGCATGGCGTAACGCCGGTGTGATATAGACTGGATACCCTTCAACGTCCTCTTTGTACAATCCAATTAGGGGCAGCGCCACTTCTTTACGAATCGCCACAATATCCACAGGGCTATTCGCACGAATCGCCGCTGCTCCACCCAACACTGCGGCAACAGCCATCTTTGCCATGATCTCGGCACCATGCAAAGGTTCGCCAGCCAATGCTTGACAGGAGACAATCAGTCGCCCCCGCACTTGTGTCACAAATGCGTCCAGGAGTTGTGTCCCACTTGTGCTTAAACTCATTGTATAGCACCCTTTGCCCAATCAGGCCGATCTTCCTGCAATCCCAGGCTTGCCAGAAGTGTGCGTAGTGCCGTCACCGCGCGGCGCATCCCATCCTCACCACTAAACCCCTGACTAGGCCCTGCAAAACTAAGATGCGGCTCCAATGCCAAGAAGCCCGTATAGTCCGCCTCATCCAGCCGTTGCAACAAAGCATCAACCTGCCCATCTCCTTCGCCCGCAGGTACTACCTCACCCGTTGCCATCCGTAGATCTTTGATATGAACATGCTGTGTGTACGGGCCCAAGTCAGCCCACCCATCCAAAGTGGGCGCACCCTCACCCACATGCACAAAGTTCGCCGGATCCCAGGCAAAAGCGAGCGTGGGGGAATTCACGTTACGTAACAGCATCTTACAACGCGCAATCGTGTCGCCGACGATGCCTTTCTCATTTTCCAACACAAGTTGAATACCCTCGGCTGAAGCCATTTCGGTCATTGCTGCCAAGCGCGCGGAGGCTTCTTCCACCAATTGCGCCTCGCTCCATACAGCTTGATTTGGATCGGGTAAATAAAACGAAAAGACTCGCACCAGGCGCGTTCCCAACTGGTTGGCAATCGCAAAAATGCGGTCTAGATTCTCCAGTTCTTGTGCCAGCGGTTGCGTAATCGGCGACTTGCCGACTGGACTACCAATTGCACTCACAGCAATCCCATGCGCAGCACAACTTTGGGCAACCTGTGCCACTTCATCATCACTCAGGTGCAGCACATTATTGCCCCACACGCTGCGCAATTCCAAAAAGCCCACATCCAACAGCCGCAGAAGTGTTAACTGTTCCTGCAAATCGTCGCTGATCTCATCACCAAAGGCACTCAACCGCCAGCTAGACTCACCCATTTTGTCTCCATCTCCATTCCGTTTTTGGACTTTAGATTAAACATGCAATGGTTCCTAACAAGTGATTAACCTTTCGGCAACAGATCAATCCGATTGCGTGCCGCAGCCACCACCGCCTCACGGTTCCAGGGCATGGCATGGTAAGCCCCCTCCAACCACATAGGAATCTGATCAGCATAATGTTCCGACATGGGATGTCCAGATTGCCCGCTTGTCGTCACACTCTTCGCATCGTCCCACATGCCAACATCATAGACTTGACGGTAGGCAGCAGTGACCTGCACCAGGCCAATTGGCAACTTCGGGGCGTGCGAGCTCTGATTCGGCGTGGTTGAGTCACCACCCACAGGAAATGGCCCACGGTTAAAAATGGACCGGAATAGACGCACGCTTCCCAGCGGATGTACATAGCGTATCTGATGCACCCGGCCCCAGTTCCAGCGCAACGCATTGTCACCCAATTCCGCCCGAATCAGCTTCACCGCTTGTGCCAGCGCCACATACAGCACCTCATCGCGTGTGCGGTGACGCGCGGTCTCCGCGTCGGTATACCACGGCGACTCGATCTCTGTAGATAGCAGGTCAATCAACCTGCTCGCAGAACGCAAGACCAAGCCACTCATAAAAAAGATCGGGCTACGTGACACGCCCAGATAGGGGTCACGCAAATCGTCAAGTTTCTTGCCATAGACTTCATCCAACAGACAGAGCAACGCATAGTGCAAGATCAACGCAGCGCTGCTATCAGGCCCAAGCTGATAGTTCCACTTACGCAAGTAGTTGATAGCGACTTTAACAAAAGGGTCATCTGTATTGAGTTGGGTAAAGAAAGGCACGAGCGCCGCAGCAAACTTGCTTGTAGTATCAAGTTGCAGTTCTTCCATATCACGCAGACTGAAACGTTCTTTTTCCTTAAGAATTTCCTCAATGCGTGCCGCGCGCCAACCTGGCAGAAAGTCGATTCCAAGGAAATGGTGGTAATCGTCGGCAACGATCTTATTATTCGCCGTGACAATTCGGCCTGAGGGCGGATTAAAGAGTCGCGGCAATTCCTGGTGTGGCACCATCCCCGACCATTCATGTGCGCCATCCCATCCGGGTGCAGGGATCAATCCAAGATTTTGCCGGCGGATGGGCATCATTCCCGCCAAAACATAACCAATATTGCCATCGCGATCGGCATAGGTCACATTCTGCGGTGCGGCACCCCAATCTGAAAGTGCATCCACAAAGCCATCCCAATCCTGAGCCTGATTCAAACGCAACAGAGCACGCA
>JBBQIG010000135.1:0-10518 GCA_038324715.1 Anaerolineae bacterium
GGTGTCGATGCATTCGAGCAGGCGTTTTTCTACATCAGGAATGGTGCTATAGGTGTAGTAGGCTGCTTTATAGCCACTGGCGTCGATGCAACTGTCGGCATGGAGGCTGAGTAGAACATCGACCTGTAAATTTACCAGGCGTGGATCGTATTCTTCCAGGATGATTACATCGCTTCCCGCTTTGCGTAGCAATTCTGCTGAACGGTTGGCAACATCTGCGTTAATCTCTGCTTCGGTGATGATGACATTGTCTGCATCGTCCGCACAGACAGCCCCTGAATCATTGCCCAAATGTCCACTGATGAAGGCTACTTGGTCATTGAAAACCGGCAATATGACACTTTGGCTGGTAACGGGGTTGACACTTTGGGGTGCGACAATCTGCTGCCAGGGCATCTCCATGCCAAAGATGCGCGCCACAATGATCACAATGCCAAAGAAGGCAGTGAAACTTACAATGGCAAAAAAGCGTTGGATACGATAGAGAGCAGTTCGGCGCACAGGCTTTCTCAGATAGGTTTTCTCTAGGGTGCTCGAATTAGAATGGCTACTACGCGCTGTGTACTGCGTACCAGGGTCGTACAACCTGGATAGTCGTCTCCCTCATTGTAGCCCGTGCCACGGTGCTGTCAACTTCGCCGGGCACGGGGCAAAATGAGAAGCGAGTGGTATACTTAAGATATAATTGACAAAGCTTGGGGCGAACGCTAGACTTTCTGCAAGTTCTATCAAAACTTGTTTTGATTCCTAATGAGAGTATCTTAATCACCCTTTGCAGCGTTTTATAGATTAGGTCTTTAGATTATTTGTCGTATTTGATTGCTGGTTGGTGGTGAGGAAGCAGGGAGCATGGGACTTTGAGCACTGGTTCTTAGCCATGCCACGTGGTCATGTGGTATGTGGTCATGCGGGCACAGCGTAAGCGTAGCGATAATAGGCAGCAAGTATAGCAGACGATTGGTACATAGTGAATACTTTTTCGCGCAAATCTTCCCGATCTGATTCTTCAATAGTGGATTCTTCTGGACGCAATGGCATTTCTTCGGTGCATGCGTTGGGTGCAATGCTGCGTGAGCGACGCGAGGCAATGGGTGTTACCCTTGCCGAGGTGGAAGTCGCCACTCGGATTCGCCAAAAATATCTTTCTGCATTAGAGGCTGAAGAGTGGCATCTAATGCCTGGCGAAGTTGTGGGTCGCGGCTTTTTGCGTAACTATGCTGACTATCTGGGGCTTGATCCTCAAGAGATTATGGATCGGCGGCGCGCAACGACAGATGTGGGCATGGCTCAGGCGCTTTCTACAACGAGTGCCGGTTCAAATTTGCCTCCAGAACGTGAAGTAGATTATCGCCCCAAAGAGGTGGAACTGAAGGATGAGGGGGATGGCATCCATCGTGGTGACATTCGTCTGACGCCGATTCTCGCCATTATCGCGGTGGCAGTCGTGGTCGGTTTGGGGGTGTGGGGACTTTCTTCACTCCGTGAACCACTTGGGGAGATGATGGCGGGTACACAAGCAGGTGTTGCCGGTCTCTTCGAGCGCGCTGAAGAGACGCCCACGTCAACGATCTCAGCGATGGCAGTCGTGAATGAAGAAAATATGGGCGAAGGCGATCCTCTAAACAGTGCGCCTGTAACAGCAAGCGATGAGGGTGTGGTTGTGGTGGGCAGTGGGGGAACAAATCCGCCTGCGCCCGCTTCTGGAAGTGGGGGAGCCTCTCAAAGTGCGCCAGATGCCGCTGCACCAGCAAACCCGGCAAATGATTTAATTTTAGTGCCGACTGCAACCCCTGATCCGCTCATTGCGCTTGCGCCAACGCCGGAAGCTGCTGCGCCGGTGGCAGAGACCCAAGCTGAAGCGCCTGTGGTAGAAGAGCCAATAGTCGAAGCACCGACGCCTACCGTGGTGGTGCTTCCGACGGAGACACCGACACTCGAGCCGACGCCAACCCTGGAGCCGCCTACGGCTACGCCAGAGCCATTGCCAACTGAAATACCTACCCTTGAACCCACGCCCGCCCCGGTTGTCTCTGCGCCTTCATGTGGTGATCAGCGGGCGGTGATTAGCACTCCGGGCGTGAATCAAGCTGTATCGGGTGTCACCAGCATAACAGGCATGGCAACACACGAGGCTTTTGATTATTACAAGTTGGAGTACGCACAAGCAGGTGGTGGGTTTACCTATTTTGCTGGCAGCAATGTGCAGATTGGCGGCGGGGTGTTGGGCAATCTCGATACGACCGCCTTGCCAAATGGTGAGTATACAATCCGGCTGACAGTGGTGGATCAGAGTGGTAACTTTCCTACGCCTTGTGATGTAAATATTGTCGTGCAAAACTAGCACTCTTTTGACATAAACCATTCTCAAGCCCTGAGCTTTGAGAATGGTTGTGAGATAAGAAATAAGAAAGCGAGAACCTTACTACAGGCTCTCGCTTTTTTATTTGTCACAGTTTATTTCTCACAACAAGTGCTTAGGCCGGGGGTGGGGTGAGAGCCTCTGTCATGGGAATGGCCTCAATTTCGCCCTCGGCATTTTTCACAAGCCGGTATACCTCTATGGCGCGATCTGTCATGAGCACACCATGCAAATGGTCGATCTCATGTTGGAAGATACGTGCCAGCCAATCATAGACCTTATAACGCACCTCATTGGCATGCCGATCCTGTGCGCGCACAATAAGTTGTGTGGCGCGATCTACATCTGCCGCCAGACCTGGCATACTGAGGCAACCTTCTTGGGCAACCTCGGAACCTTTGGCCTTGATGATCTCTGGGTTGATGAGTTCATAAACCCGTTTGGTCTCTTCTGGACGTTCTTCGTCTTCGGGATATTCAATTACCGCAATGCGTTGTCCTAGACCAATTTGGGGAGCTGCTAGACCCACGCCAGAGGCCTCACGCAGAGCAACCACCATTTTATCCAAAAGTTGATGCAACGCAGGGCCAAAATCACGAACGCGTGCGGCTGGTTGATGCAACACAGCCTCATTACGGTCACCGATAGATACAATTCGCAAGTCACTCTGCAACTCAGTCATACGCTCCTCATGCGACAGATGCCCTCGATAAACAGGTCTACTGGGATGGGCAAATTAGCCGCGCAACAAACTATGGTAGGTGATTCTGCAAGCTTTGTCAAAATAGAGAGGGTGATAGGTGTTTAAGACGTTGAGACCTCGCACACAACCACCATCATCTTTAGCATAGCAAGGTGGGGATGCAAATTCTGTGCGATGACTTCCGATGGCAGGTGGTAACGCGGCAATGGGTTAAGAGAACAGAGGGGCTTGGCACGAATGCCAAGCCCCTCTGGAGACTACTGCGGATTCTACCGTTTACGACGCTAAATCATTCAAAGGATGACCCTTTAGAAAGAATTAACGCACGACTGAAGGCAGGAAGATGTCATCATCAAAGGCATCTGGCTGCGGCTCTTTGGGTAGATTTGTGGGTGCTTGCGGATCAAGAAAATCGGGGATGCCGTTGGCGTCCACGTCTCCTGTCCCTTCGATGTTGTCGGGAATGCCATCCTCATCCTGATCATCATCTGCTGATGAGATTGTTGCTGTGGCTGAAGCGTTGGCAACGACGGGCAGTACGACATCTACGGCACTTGCTTCGACTTCGACAATGGGTTCTGCCAACGTTGCTGTCCATGTGGCAACATTTGTCGTCGAGAGCGTTAGTGTCTGTGTCACATCGACGCCTGCATCGATTGTGGAGAAGTTCTGGTTTGGCCCCAACTCTCGTGGGAAGTCTATCAGGATGGGAGCAGGGAAATGGCTATCGACCAGAGAGTGTTTGGTTAATGTATAGTCGCCCGTGTTGGTGATGGTGTAACAATACTTGACCGTGGTGTTGGCTGGTACCTTGATGTTGGAACTCAGCGCACAATCTGATGGATTAAACTCGCCACTGACGCGTTCGCGATAGCCATCGACGAAGACGGTTTTGGTGAGTGTAAAGCTGGCAACCGAAACTTGGGCTGTGTCAAATGCAATGACAGGATTTCCAGCAGCAGCACCGCCCACCGAGGCATAGCCCTCGACGCTGATGGTGTTGATCAGGTTGTTGTTGATTGTAAGTGAACAACTATAGGTTGCGCTAGCTCCAACGGCTAAATCTCCCAATGCACCTGTTGCACGGCTGCAACTTGGTGCAATTGGGTCGCTGACGGCAACGTCTGTGAGGGCGATGTCGCCCAGGTTGGTGACGGTCACTGTGAAGATCGAGCTGTCGCCTGCTGCTACACCTTGCAGATCGGGTGACTTGCTAATGCCAATGGCGGGAGAAGCAACGGGTACAACAAGCTCTGGTGATAGACCACAAGGGCCATTCAAGTTGATTGTCATTGGCCCCGGTGCTGAGGGGCTTGCACTGCCGTTGATGAGATTGTTGACAATGAACTTGTCTGCGCCACCATTGATGCTGCCATTGGTTGCTGCAAGGCTAAAGAGCGGGCCATTGTTCGGATCGCCCACGCCATTTTGTAGATAGTAGCCCAGCAATTCATCGCTGAATTGGTATGCTAGCGCAACAGGTATGCCAACAATGGTGGGGCTAGGTACAGCCGAGGCGTGAAGGGTGTCGATCCACGGGTCAAAGAGCACCTCGACGGCATTGGCTGCGACTGAGGGCGCTACCGGCGTGTATGCCTCGCTCTCGATGCTGTTGCCCAAGCCGTCTAGATTGTCTGGATCATTGTACGGGCCGGTAACGTCGCCCCACCAGTTGCCGCGTGCGTCGATGCTGAGTAGAAGATCGTCTAAAGCTTGAGCACCAATGTTCCTGCTTTCGTCCTCATACTGATACGCACCCAGACCGATGCCGTTTTCACAAATGATGTTGCTTTGAATCTCGCTTGATGAGGTGAAAACAGTGGCAGCATCGATACCTTGATCCCTGATAGGGACCACGGTGATAGGTTGCTCGTAGATGATGCCATACTCGGTGTTGCTGATGATCAGCGAGTCATAAACGAAGATCGGGTATTCAATAGGAACTGCCGAGTCAGTGACGTTGTTACTTCTTATGCTTACACCTGCAGGGCCATAATAATAGTCGTCAATTAAGAATGCTAGACCCGAGTCGTTTTCCAAGCTACTAACATTGGCAAGGGTAATTACCAGCGAATCATTTACCAGTGCAAATCCGACACCAGCGTTAGAGATCGCCGTGGAGTCGGTAATTACCAGGCTTGGCTCAATATATTCACTGGTTCTAACCGTGGCTTCGGCTGTTGCTGGTTCGTCAGTGCTTTCGGGGCCTAGATACAATCCGCAGGCTGGGCTATAGACAAAGCCCTCGCTATGATTATTGTCTGCAAGTGAATCTTGAACTTGTGCAGTGCTGTGGTAGTGATAGATGCAGTAGCCAAATTGGTGATTTTCTCTGGCCACAGATGAATCGACAAGGATTTCTCCATCCCCATCATTTACCAAGCGGAAGCCGCCGAAATAACCATCATGCAACGCGGTTTTGACTCTCTCTTTATTGCTAGTGGCACTTGCATCTATATTCTTGACATTCGCGTACCAACCATTCTCCTCGCCTAAACTGTTGGAAAGCTCAAGGTCAGCCATGGTTCCACCACAATAGTCGTATTCGATGAAGGCTGCCACGCCATCATAGGCATTGCTGATCACCTGGGTATTCGTAATCAGAACGTCCAGGTAGCTGTCAACATAGACACCCCAACCATTGTTTCCATTCGCCTCGCCACCTGCTACATTGACGTGCAGTGGTGCCGTATCTGCTGCTGCCAAGTCGCAAGCGAGAATGCTGTAGCCAGGTACAACTGTAATGCCTGTGCCCTCATTACCGGGTTCGACACCATCGCCATTGTTATTGGCGATGGTGTTGATCACATCCACACTTGAATCCCCAAGGTTCTCGATGTAGAGACCATAGTAGGCATTGTTGCTGAAGCTACTGCTAACCACTAAGGCATTGCCGAAAAGAGCAATGTATGCGCCATCCTCATTATTGTTGAGTGCATTGACATCAGAAATAGTGACGTTGCCAACAACAAACGGGGAAGAGTAACTTGTTCCATCAAAGTATTCTGAGGCAAAGTCTATACCGAATCCATCAACGGCTGTGATATTAAGGCTTTCGATTGTAATGTTGCCAGAAAATATTCCAGGTGATATCCATATACCCGACCTAATTGGAGGGTTCACCTGCACCGCTCCCGCAGTTCCGGGTGTTCGGCGTAAGGTAATATCGCCTATGGTATTCATCAGCGAAAGATTGACTGATTCTGGATAGTTGCCAGGGCAGATATTGATGACCGTGCCAGAGATTGCACTGTTGACTGCTTCTTGAATTGTTGCAAAATTGGGCGTTTGACTCGCACCAGAACAGCCAGCGAATATATCTGGCGCAGCGGCACGGGCGATTGAACCATTCTGCATCGTCACCAAAAGTAAAGAGACGAGTAACAGGGGTACACCCATGAGAACCATCCACCGTAAAACGGGCAGATGGGGACGACAGAGCGTGCTGGACGCGCACTCATTGAGAGGTCTAAGCATAATTCTCCCTCCTGGGGCAGATTAGGACACTTGTTGTGGGGATGTTGTAAAAACTAATGAAGTGGGACTAGAGATTGATTGCGGCTGATGCAAAAGAGATTGGGAAAAACTTACATAAACGTCAGTAGTATACCGTTTTGACAGTAGATAATCAAGTTCATCAAATCGACAATCTCTCTTTAATCTGATGAACTTAAGAATAAGGTAACAAATAACAAATTTGCTCTATTGACAGCAGATTGGCGGCATGTTATACTCCACCTGCTGAAATGGTCTGACCATTTTCGCGCGGTTACGCTCCCAAAAGATGACCGCTATCATCCCTAGTATTCTCCGTAAATTTGGATATCTAAGTATCGGTTAGTTGCGACGGCTTGCTTTTGGCACCCCGATTATTCAAGGGGTTCTCTGTACGTTTTGTTGCAACGCATTTGTCTTTTGCCCATCAACAAAGGATGAATGCGGATGGCTGCTAGAAATGTAAACTTCTTTTCTGTGCAATCTTCTTGCTTGTCCATTTACTCACCATTTACGTGTTCAATACTGGGGTTGATTGCTCGTTTTATCAAGTTGTAAACCACAAGTTGTAAACCAAAGGAGATTTTGCGAATGTCATATCGTACTTCGAAGGGCTGGAAGGCAACAACGCTTGGCGTTCTGCTTTCTCTGGTGTTAGTGGCCTGTGCACCAGCAGCCGCACCATCGACTGGCGCTGCTGCCGATGCGGGTTCTGCCCCTGCAGCAGATAGTGGTGCAGAAATTAACGTTTGGGTAGATGCAACCCGTCTCCCTGCGGTGGAACGATTCCAGGAACTGCACCCAGAAGTTGCTGACTTGATTCGTATTTCCACAGTGGATCGTGGCGAGTTTCCTGCCAAGGTATTGCTCTTCAATAACTCTGGTAGCGGTTGGCCTGATGTGGTCTTTGCCGAACCAAGCATTGTCGCGCGTGTAGCCGATGAGGTGCATGCCTTCCCTGCTGACCTCAACGAGTGGGTCGATCCAGAGATCATCAATGGCTTTGCCGAGGGTTCGCTGGCTCCTTGTACGTTTGAAGGCAAGCTCTACTGCCTGCGTAATGACCTGGCCCAGATGATCCTTTATTACAATGTGCCGTTGATGGAAGAATTTGGCTATGAAGTGCCAACTACCTGGGAAGAGTATGAAGAGTTGGGCATGACCCTGGCTGAGGAACATCCCGGTTATGTCATTGGTACGTTTGGTGATTTAGCTGGATTGCGCACGTACTTCTGGCCAAGCGAATGTCCAGTCAATGAAGAATTAAGCTCAACACAAATCCGCATCAACCTGGAACATCCCAACTGTATTCGTATGGCGCAGATGCTTGATCGCCTGATTGAAGCAGGTGCCATTGCCACACTCCCACCCTTTGATCCCGCTTATGTCGATCTTGTGAAGGCCGGCAACTTGTTGATGATGCCTGCCGCTTCATGGTATGGCCAATATGTCTTTGGCGGTCAGCCAGACAGCACCTACTACCAAACTTCAGAGGGCCAACTTGGCGTTGCTCCTATTCCCAAGTGGAATGATCAAGAGACACGCTGGACGGGTGCTCAAGGCGGTTCAGCTTGGACAATGTCACGCCACACTGCCAACCCAGAACTGGCCTCGCAGTTGATCGTTTGGTTGACCACCTCTGAAGAGTACCAAGGTAAGATGGGGCCGACCTTCCCTGCCTATTTACCCGCCGCTGAGATCTGGTCAGAGACAATCTCAACAAATGCGCTATACGCCTTTGATCCGTTCCCCGTGATGAAAGATGCGGCAGGCTTGATCGATTCCAAGTGGCGCGAGGGCAAGTTCGACTATGGTGAGCCATTTGGCACGACGGTTGTAGAGACTTTGCTCTCCGGCGGCACCATTGAAGAGGCGCTACCTATCTATCAGGATGCGCTTGTTTCGCTGGCCGAAGCCGAAGGATATGAAGTTACCACAGAGGGACCGTAAGTAGCTCGGATACTTGATTGATTCGTTCGATTGATTCAGGGGTCTGATTGGCATGGGTGATGGAGGTAATTGCTGTTGCCCATGCCCCTAGACCCCTGAGTATAGGAGCATAACCGGCAGGGTGAGGCGCGCAGCTAGAGCCTTACCCTGCCGGTGTACATCTATCGTTTCGTTTTGGAGGAAATTGCCCATGATTCTCTTGACCAACCTGGTGGCAAGCCGCCCTGCTGTTGTCAAAAGTGCCCCGCGTACGCGTCCCCGATGGCGGTTGCGGGCCGGTCATCTGTTTGTGTTGCCCTATTTTCTTTTCCTCTGTGCCTTTGGGCTGGGGCCAGCCATCTATGCGCTGTTGCTTAGTTTTTCTAAGGTGCAATTTGGTCGCCCGATTCTTTTTCAAGCAGGATTCAGCAACTTTGTTACCGCCTTCACTGATTTCCGCTTTTTGCCATCCCTCCAAAATGTCTTTAGTTATTTGGCTGCCGCACTGCCGGTGACGGTCGTTGGGGTGGTGTTGTTGTCGCTCCTCTTGCATGTGCGTCCCAGCCGCATGGCAGACGGTGTGCGAACGATTTACTTTCTGCCCGGTGCCGTGACTGGTCCTGCACTGGTCTTGTTGGCAATCTTTATGTTTGACCCCACAGTTAGCCCTTTTCGCGTATTGATGACCAGCTTTGGCTTAAATTCGATGATGGAAGTGATCCGCCCTGCGCGGTTGGTGATGCTCTTTACCATCATCAACTTCTTCGCCCACTCTGGTGGCTGGATCGCCATTTTCTATGGTGCGCTCAACGGCATCTCTAAAGAGGTATTGGAAGCGGCGACCATGGATGGATGTAGCGATTGGGATCTGGCGGCGCGCATCAAGTTCCCGCTGATCCTGCCCTATGTCTGGTATATGCTGATCCTGAGCTTTGCTGGCAATGTACAACTCTTTGCCGAGCCGCAACTGATTGGTGCTGCGCTTCCTGGGGTTATCAGTGGCACATGGTCGCTTAATCAATTGGGCTATGAATTTGCCTTTAAGTTGGGTAATTTTGGTGCTTCGGCAGCCGTGTCGCTGGTCTTATTACTTACTGGTTTAATTGCAGCCTATGTGGTGATTAATTTTACCAATTTCTATAGCACTGACGCGGAATCATAAGGAAACATTAGATGCAGAATATTACAGTCAACTCATCCCGCCGTGTGCCGAAAACGAACAAGCTAGAAGCCGGAGCCGCCATCAACTGGCTTCTTCGCTGGGGAATCCTCCTGCTGTTTACCATCTTTTTTGGCGTGCCGCTGCTCTGGCTGTTGTTTGCCATTACCAAGACGGACAATCAATTGCTCGAATGGCATCCACTGGCGTTCGGTTCACTCGAACATATTGGTGTTGCCTGGAACAACTTGATGAACTTCAACAATGGTCAAGTTGTGCGCTGGGCATTCAATTCGGTCTATTATTCGGTCTCGGCTGTTCTGCTCAGTATGGCAATTACCTTGCCCACTGGCTATGCATTGGGCGTCATGCAATTTGGCGGTCGCCGTATCCTCTTGTGGCTGACCTTGATTCTGATGATCTTGCCTGGATCGGCGATGGTCTTACCCCTGTTTTTAGAGATGAGCCTCGTGCGTTTGGTGAATACGCCTTATGCAGTGATTCTACCTGTCGCCTTCTATCCCTTTGGTGTGTATCTGACCTTTATTTTCTTCAAGACGAGTATGCCACCAGATTTGCTTGATGCGGGTCGTGTGGACGGTTGTAACGAGGTGCAGCTTTTTTGGTTCATCGGTCTGCCTCTGTCGCGGGCGGTGATTGGCCTGTTGGCTTTTTTGAGCTTTTCGAACCAGTGGAATAACTACTTTCTGCCCTTTGTGATGCTCAATGATGACCGGCTCTATAATCTGCCTGTTGGAATTCAAGCCTTGATTTCTAGTACGAGCGCGTTGCGACCTACCTTTGCAACGAATTTAAATATCTTCCGTGCCGAGGCGGCGCTGCTTGGGGTGATTACAATTGTTCCGGTTGCGC
>JBBQIG010000136.1:0-10328 GCA_038324715.1 Anaerolineae bacterium
GTAAGCGTGGTGCGCTAGTAGGTGAACAAGATTTGAAGTGCTTGGTCTGGTTGTTGATCGAGCAGTTGATAGGCTTGGCTGGCAGCGGTGATGGGTAGGCGGTGGGTGATTAAGTCGGCGATTGGTACGGTACGCAGTGTAGACCAGGCTGTGTCAAGGCGGCGGGCTTTGCTCCAGCGGTTGACAAATTGTCCATCGAGGGTGCTTACCTGGCTGCTGAACAATTGAATGCGGTTGCGATGAAAGGTACCACCTAGTGGTAGGTGTGCCAACTTATCACCATACCAGGAGCCGACGAGAATGCGCGTGCCGTAGCCTGCGACTTCGATTGCTGTTGTTAGCGCACCGGGATTGCTGCTTAGTTCTAGGATAAGATCAGGATCCAGAATTGGTTGCATGGGAAGTTGGTCTGGGGAAAGAACTGTATCTGCTCCCCAGGCTCGTGCTAGGTCACACCGCTTCGTGTAGAAATCGATGGCGGCGATGTGCTCTAGCGGAAAGCGGCGAAGCAGGTGCAACGTGAGTAGCCCTACCACGCCTAGCCCTAGTAACAACAGACGTTCACCGACGATGGGCCTCGCATCCATGACAAAGTTGACCGCAGTCTCGGCATTGGGCAGAAAGACGGCTTGTTCAAAGCTGAGGTCGTCGGGAATGGGAATCAGGGTAGATGGGTCAGATAGAAATGCGCTGGTATGAGGGTGGAAGGCGAAAACTCTGCGTCCTTGCCAGGTTGAATCTACTTGGTTGCCTACGGCGATTACTGTGCCTGCACAGGCGTAGCCGTAGGAGAGTGGGTATTGAACTGCCCCATCCATATCGCTTATGGTTGCGTCCACTGCCATGCCTGCGGGAACTTGTCCCCGATAGAAAAGCAACTCTGTCCCGGCGCTGATGGCGGAAATGGCCGTTTGCACCAGCACTTGGTGGGGCTGGATTGTGGGCACTGTTTCGTTGTGGACTTCGACCTGGTATGGACGCTTGAAATAGAGCGTGTTGCGGTCGATCATACGGCTGATGATAGGGTGCCGTTCGTGGCTGGCGTGATGGCTGTAGAGAGCACTAGATTTTTGGAATTGGATTTACTAGAAAATTCTCCCCACAAGAGAATGTCGTTGCCTGCCTGCGTATAGTTCACATCTTGTAGGTTTGCTGTTGGTTGTGAGGCTGGAGTATTCACTCGTATACCTGTGGCAAAGCGTGGGGCAATTGTCACCACGGCATAGTGTGCAAGTTGCTGGCGTATCAACGTGCTAATGATTGTTGCGCCCCCTTCGACCATGACGCTGCTGATGCCTTCGGCACCGAGGTGCGCAAAGAGTGCCGATAAGTCTACTTTGCCGTTGGCGGTGGAGGGTATCTGCAAGAGACGAGCCCCGCGCGCACGAAGAGCTTGGGCTGCTGGTATTTCTGTTTCCAGGGTGGCTATCCAGGGTGGCTTTGGATGTGACCAGATCCGTGCATCTAGTGGTAGGCGCAAATGGGTATCGACAATGATCGGCTGTGGGTGTGAACCTTCTGCCAAGCGTACTGTTAGCCGTGGATTATCCGCGAGCAGGGTGCCGATGCCGATGAGGATGGCATCGTGCTGCGCACGAAGTTGATGGGTAACATAGAGTGATTCGGGGCCGCTAATCCGCATCGGCCCGCCACTGGCTGACCCAATTGTACCATCAAGTGTTTGGGCATAGCTCAGGGTAATAAATGGCTCGCCTGTTGTTGCATGGCGGGTATGCGCCTTGTGGCGGAGCATTGTCACGGGCTCTTGAACCGGTGTAACCCCTATTACGGGGAGTGGCGTGGCTTGTGCCGGGCTTAGGTTCTGGGGCAGCGTTAACAGATGGCGCATGCGCTGAATCTTGGTGGTGAGATAGGCGGCGTTGTCTGGCGTCACTATGCTCACCAGTGGCTGGCGTTCGTCAATCGATACACCCAGGAGTGCAAGATCATCCATCTTTGCTGGATTGTTGGTCATCAGCCGGATTGATGCTACTTCTAAGTCTTGCAGGATGGCAGCCGCAGCAGAATATTCGCGGCCATCAGCAGGATGACCCAACATTAAATTTGCATCGACCGTATCGTAGCCCTGATCTTGCAGATTATAGGCTTTAAGTTTTGCTTGGAGACCAATGCCGCGCCCTTCCTGGCGCAAGTAGATCAAGACGCCTTGACCTTCTTGCGCAATCAGACGCATTGCTTCTTGTAGCTGTTCACCACAATCGCAACGTTGTGATCCTAAGACATCGCCTGTGAAACATTCAGAATGTACACGTACCAGTATGCCACGCTGCCCTTGAACTTGACCCATGACTAGCGCTAGATGCTCTTTGTCATCTAGCGTATTTTGATAGTGGCAGAGTTGAAATGTGCCTTCCGCGGTTGGGATGCGGGCAGTGGTTGTGCGCTGAACTAAGAACTGTGAGTGCATAGGTTGGTTCTAGTGAACGAATGGTCGTTGTGATGCCCTGTGAGAGCTGGGTTGGAGAGTGATAATGAAAGGGCTATTTTCAGCGAAAGTTGCCATTTTACCAGTAGGTTAGCTCTCAAAGGTGCTGCTAATTCAGCTAAATCCCTAGAACATCCCGGCAGTAGCGCACGCTTCTTTCTAGTTGGCGGCGCTGTTCAATGGCGAGTGCTGTGCGAATCTCAGGCGTCAAGTTTCCCCAATCCGCGGTCATTATGGGCTGGGTATAGGCTTGGCCTTCGGCAACATGCTGGAGAAAGCGCGCAAACTCTTGGGCAAGTGAAGCAGGATAAATGTCCCAGTAACTTTCTTCGAGATAGTTTAAGACGCGTGGTGGGAGGGTGGCAATAATTTCCAGCGTGAAGTTCGTGTTGGGACATTGGGCGATGTACTGCTTTGCCCATTGATCGATGTGTACCGTGCCTTCACCCATCGGCACCCATTGTGCGACTGCTCCTTTTGGATGGGGCCAAACTGCGGTGTCGCGTACATGGCTCATGACTACGTAGGGCGCTAGGTGGTCTAGCGTTGTGAAGGGGCTTTCGCCGACCCATAACGGATTGCCGGAGTCGATGCATGCGCCTACATATTCTGGCCCCGCACGTTCGATTAACTCTTTGAGTTCCCATGCTTGTAAATCACCTGCGTGGTTTTCAATGGCAATTTTTACCCCTAACTCTAGTGCCAGCGGACGAACTGCTTGGCAAGTGGCGATGGTGGCGTCTATGTGCATGTGGAGGGGGGTGGGTGTGCGTCGATCTGCATTGGCTCCCAGGAAGCAACGTACAGCGGGGGAGTCGAAACGGGCTGCAATGTGGAGCATTTGGGTCAATCGCTCCACTGCGGTACCCTCCCCTTCTCGAAAAGTTGTGGAGGTTGGACAGATTGAACCCATGCCAACTTCTAATCCAATATTTAGCTGTTCTGATCTTTGCTTGACTTCATTGAGATAGCCATCTTCTAGGCTCTTGAAGGGTGCTAGATCGGAGAAGTGGACAATATTTAGACCAATCTGATCGGCATAGTCCAAGAGTTGGAAGACATCCATATCGTTGAAACGAAGACTAAAGTTATCGACACCGAGCTTCATCTATCTGTTCTTTCTGGTGAACATTCCATCTGGATCTCTTGTTATTGACCTCTATGCTGCACCTTGCTGCTACTTTTCTGGGTAGTTTAGAGATTCCAGTGGGCGTTGATTGGTGCCTGGTAGGAATCACGCTTGCCAGAAAGAATGTCATCAACTCGGATGACGTCACCGGTGAAGGCTGATTCGTAGATGGCCTCGCCAATGGCAAGTGATTTGATTCCTTCAACTGCGTCTACTTCAGGGCGGCTGCGTTTGCCTTGCAATAGTTCGACAAATTCCCAGATTTCGATGGCAAAACCATCTTCAACGCCACCTGGAAAGGTGAACTCGGCTTGTTCTGGCGTAAGTGAGTCAAGATACATCGCTTCGACTTCTGCTAAAGTATAACGCGTTTTGTCGTGGCGCACGAGATAGCCATCTTCGCGACGGTCGGGACTCCATTCAAAGAGGTGAAAGATGCGATATTGGCTGTCGGTGGTGTCGTGGAGAGAGCCTTCACTGCCGTAGAAGGCTACATTGACGATTTGTTCACCGGGTGCTGCTACACTCCATGTCCAGGTACCTACTACGCCACTCTTAAATGAAAAGGTTACATAGATACTGTCTTCCGGACGATCTTGAATGGACATGGGTTGGCCCGATTTTAATTCGCGCATTTCGGCGTAGACCTTTTCAACGTCGCCGAAGAAGTAGCGAATGCTGTCACAGTAGTGGAAGCCACTGTCAAGGGTCATGCCACCACCAGACATCATGCGATCGCGTCGCCAGAGTATCCGTGGCGGGATTGCTTGATTTGTCGCCGCTACCTCTGGAGGTCGCGTGTAGTTGTGGAAGAAGGTCAGAGGGGTGCCGATCATCTTGGATTCATTGAGTGCCCAATGCACTGCACGCTGACCTAGTTGGCGACGATGGGGAACGGCGATCGAAAGTGTTTTGCCTGTGCGCTCGGCTGCGTCTGCCATCAGTTTACCTGCTTTAATGGTGACGCCAATCGGTTTTTCACACAGGACGTGGACGCCAGCTTCCATACAGGCAATGGAGAAGGTGTGGTGAAGGCCGTGGGGCAGGCAGAGATCGGCTCCGTCGAGATCTTCCTGTGTAAGCATGGATTGGTAATCGTTATAGATGCGCGGTGTCATGCCAAGTAGTTCATGGAGTTCTTCTGCAAGATTCTGGGCAGCCTCCACGTTGGCATCGCAAACCGCGGTGACAGTAAAACCCGTGCGACCCCGGTCAGTGAGGTCTTTCATTGCTTTAACGTGGCGTCGCGCAATGCCACCGCAGCCGACGAAGGCAAGTTTGATCATCTCCTGGGACATGGTTTGAGGCTTTCTATGTGATAGATTATGTGATAGATGAGGTGATAGTAAGCATGATAGATGCGAATTTCACATGAGAGGGCATAGCAAGTGGGGATGTGTAGAGTTTATATGCAAAAGTCGGGATAGTCTACTTCATGATGCGGATTATATTCTGATCCTGTGTAGGAACGAAATATCTACCCCGATTTGGCTTGCCGAAATGTGTTAGCCCTTGATGCCAGTGAGGGCAACCCCTTGCACAAAAGTCTTTTGCAGGAAGAAAAAGAGTAGAATGATGGGCAGCGTAATGAGTACGGATGCCGCCATGAGCAATCCCCATTCGCGTCCATATTGAGAGCTATATTGTTGCAACCCAAGTGAAAGGGTATAGAGCTTTTGGTCGCTTAGATAGATGAGGGGGCCAAGATAGTCACGCCAGCGGGCGATGAACTCAAAGATAGCAACTGTGGCTAGGGCGGCTTTGGCGAGTGGAAGGATGATTGCCCAATAAATGCGGAATTCGCTTGCGCCATCAATGCGTGCTGCTTCTGATAGTTCCATGGGGATGGTCATAAAGAATTGGCGCAGCAGGAAGATGTAGAGGGCGCCGCCAAAAAAATGGGGTACGATGAGCGGTCGGAAATCACCTACCCAGCCTAAGTTGCGAAAGACCAAAAATAGGGGGATCAGCGTGACCTGAAAGGGGATCATCAGGGTTGCCACGGTGGCAATAAATAGAATGTGCCGCCCCGCCCAAGGAATGCGTGAGAGGCTGTAGGCTACCATTGAGCAGGAAAGCAATGCGCCTATGGTCGAGAGGACTGCAATAATCAGTGTGTTGCGTAGGTAGAGAAAGAACGAGATGTATGTGACCGCGTTTGGATAGTTAGCCCAGTTGAATGGGTTGGGAACCCAGATCGGTGGATAGGCATAAAGCTGCTGGTCAGTTTTGAGCGAGGTCGATAGCATCCATAAAAAAGGTAGAATGAAAATTGCTGCGATAGGTAGCAATGCCAGGTGCGCCAGCAACTCGCGTGCAACCTTGGTTGTACGCTTACGTGTTAGCCAGGGGCGCTCTGTTGTGCTGATGGTGTTTGGTACTCTTTGTGTTTCAATTGCCATGATGGATGCCCTTTAATTTTGCTCGCCACCAGCATAGAAAACCCATAGCTTGGAAGAGCGAAAGATGATCAGCGTGATGATCAATGTGACGAGGAAGAGAAGCCATGCCATTGCTGATGCATACCCCATCTGGAAGTATTGGAAAGCGTTACGGTAGAGATAGATGGAATAGAACAGTGTTGTGTTGGCAGGGAACCCTGTGCCGCCGGTCATGATATAGGGTACGGTGAAGAATTGCAGTGCGCCGATGACCGAAGTAACGAGATGGAAAAAGACCACCGGTGTCATCAAGGGGACTGTGACATGGCGGAATTTGTGCAGAAAGTTTGCGCCGTCAACATCTGCGGCATCGTAGTAATCTTGTGGCACATCCTGTAGACCCGCCAGATAAAGCACCACTTGCTGACCGATGATCCAGAGGGCAAGCAGAACGATGGTTACACGCGACCATTCTGGACAGGTTAGCCAACAAGGGCCACGCACTCCGATCCAGTCAAAGGGAACATTGATGATGCCTGTTCCGGGTGTGAAGAGGTATACCCATACAAGCGCAAGGGCGACTTCTGGTACAAGGGTGGGCAGAAAGTAGATGGTGCGATAGACCACCTGGAATTTGATTTTGGCATTGAGCATCATCGCTAGTACAAATGAGAGGATGATGGCTAGGGGAATCGAGATGGCTGCAAAATAGAAGGTGTTGTAGACTGCCATCCAGAAATCAGCATCATTGGTAAATAGGTCCGTGTAATTTTTAAGGCCGATCCACTGCGTCGTTTGAATGCCGTTGAATTTAGTGAAGCTATAGTAGGCAGAGGCCAAAATGGGGTAGATCCAGAAGACGCTGAGGCCTATTAGCCAAGGGCCTGCAAAGAGTAGCCCGTTGATGGTGTGTCGGGTTTGGGGCCGAAAGTAGGGTTTTCTACCTGGCGGTGTTTGGGCAAGAGTTGCCATAAGCGCTTTTCTCCGCAATCACAAGCTCAATGTGTCCCTGCAGGTGGGACACATTGAGCCGTGTTTTCTTGTTCCAATTATGGTAGCCGCTACAATGCAATAGGCCGATAGGCTTTTTGCTTAAACTTGATTAGGAGAAGAAATCAATCTCTTCTAACTCAGCGTTGATCGCCTCGTCAATATCGATCAGCGCCTGTTCTGGCGTCTTGGTTCCGTTTGGAATTTCATTGCGGAAGGCATTGACTTGCATATCCCACAACATGCTGCCTACAGGTACTGGAGGACGAGTGTGTGAAACCTCTAATAGATCCATGAAGATTGCATGGAGCGGATCTTCACGGAAGAAGGGGTCTTGTGAAGCGGCAATGTTGGTGGGAATGTGATAGGTGTCTTTGTTGTACTTCAATTGGCCTTCGGTGCCGCAGAAATAGCTGAGGGCATCGAAAGCAGTTTCTACGTCTTCGGTTCCCACTGGAATGGCCCAACTCCAACCACCTGCCCAACTGGCGAAGGGTGCGGGGCCGTCTGGACCTGGCATGGGTACGACGCCATAGTTGGTATCGGGCTTGTAACGTTTGGCCTGGGCAACCTTCCAGTTGCCACTGCATGTCATGACTGATTGACCTGTCCAGAAGTAATCATTCGCATCATTGCAGGCCCCACCTGCACAGGCAGCAAGCATAGCATTGAGTTCCTCTGGGCCAATTTCATCAATGAAGCCTTTGAGCCATTCCATGGCAGCAATGTTATTGGGGTGAGAGAAGGTGATCCGCCGTGTTGCGGGATCTTGGAATTCACCACCAAAGTCGAAGCCCCAAGTATAGAGCCAGGCTTGATCATAGATGGGATTGAAGCCGTAACGGGTAATGCGCCCATTGTCATCGCGGACGGTTAATGCTTCGGTTGCTACCTTCAACTCATCCAACGTGGTGGGGGGGGATTCTGGGTCGAGGCCCGCTTCCTCCATGATGTCCTTGTTGTACCAAAGGGCGCGGGTATCAGTATCAAAGGAGAGAGCGTAGATGCCGCCTTTGTACAGGGTTTCTTCCCAGGCAAAGGGATAGTAGTCTTCTTCTTTGACGCCAGCGCCTTCCGCAAAGTCCGTGATTTCGGAGAAAAAGCCTTGATGGGCAAACTGTGGCACGGTGAAGCGATCTGCATAATAGAGGGGTGGGGGCGCGCCACCGGCTATCGAGGTGAGTAATTTTTCATCAGCTTGACTGTTCTGGGTTGCGGCGATGTAGACAAACTCAACTTGCGCGCCTACGGTATTTTGGGCGTTGTAGTTGTCGATAATGCCCTTGGTGGATTCTTCTGCCAACCCTGTCATGCGGGACCAGGCTTCTAGCACTTTGACATCACCTGCTGGGGCCGCCACTTCATTGCCCGTAGCAGGCGCTCCCGCCTGTGGGGCAACGGGGGCGGGACAACCTGCCAGCACAGCTGCACCCGCTGTGAGACCTGCAACCTGCAGAAAATGGCGGCGCGAGAACTTCTGACTCTTCATTTGGTCACTCCTTTGTAGAAAAACGGGATATTTTCACATGAGAACAATTCCGCAGCAGCACAAACCGCATGGTGACCCTGATACTTTGGGGAGTATACTCATTCTCTGGACAAATTCATGGGAGTGCCGGAGAGCGAGCTGTTTGACCATCATCCTGATCGAATTGTACTGGCAATGGAGAATGAACTCTGGTGGCACGTTCGATGATAACGCTACTGTCCTCTGGTGTCAAGTGTATTTTTTTGCTTCCTTGTTGCCTTGCCTTGATAGCGTACTGCTTTGACAAAACAATTGAAACATGGGACGATCTAGACTCACGAATCCATTTCCCACGCCCCAACATAACGCAAATTGATGTCGGTATTGAACCATCTTCACTCTAGGGAATTTCACAGTAGAGAATTTTCACTGTAGGAATGTGCAGCGTCTGAATTTTGGCTATTTCTCCGTTATGGCTATGGCGGCTGTGTGTGCTTACCACGGACAGGAACTTTCAAGGTGCTTTGTGTGAAATTGTGCGCAAGGCAATGGCTCAACAGGGCTGACTGCCCAAAGCAGAAGGGAACTTCTATGAAACTCTTGGAACAGATTCAAGTGCTGGACTTTCCGGCTCCGCTGCCGGAGACATTGTTGGTGGTGGAACAACGGTTCGATGCGCCACAGGTGCCGGATGTAACCGAGGCCGCGCGCCACGCCTTGGAGTCGTCGGGTCTTTTGGCGCGCATGTCGGCTGGTCAAAGTGTGGCTGTGGGTGCGGGTAGCCGCGGTATTGCCAATTTGGCGACGATTGTACGGGCTGTGGTGGATCGGCTGAAAGAGGCAGGATTAAAGCCCTATGTCGTCCCTGCTATGGGCAGCCACGGGGGTGCAACCGCCGAGGGTCAGCGTGAAGTGCTGGCTGAATTGGGCGTGACCGAGGAAGCGATGGGCGTAGAGATTCGCTCGACCATGGAAGTTAAGCAGATTGGGCAGATTGCTGATGGTCCGCCTCTTTATCAGGGCTTGGATTCGGCGGCGGCAGATCATGCGATCTTGGTGAGCCGTATCAAGCCTCATACGGATTTTCGGTCACATCTTGAGAGTGGCCCTTCTAAGATGTGCGTGATTGGATGGGGTAAGCAATTTGGGGCTGCGCTGATGCACGCTGGCGGGGGTGCGAATTTCCAGAAGTATTTGGAACCAGCGGCGCGCATTTATGAAACAAATTCCAACTTTATCGGTGCAATCTGCCCAATTGAAAATGCGTATGATGGTACCGCGGAGATTGTTGGGTTATTGGATAGTGAAGTTGGCACAGCCAGGGAAGCAGAACTTTTAGAGAAGGCTAAGTCGCTGATGGCTAGCCTGCCTTTTCCAGAGATTGATGTCTTGGTCGTGCAAGAATTGGGGAAAAACATTAGTGGTACGGGGATGGATACTAACATTATCAGCCGCTTGATGATCCCGCGCCAGCCAGAGGCGTTTGGCAAGGTGGATGTGGCTGTGATTACGGTGTTGGATTTGACAGAGGAGACGCATGGCAATGTTGCTGGGCTGGGGTTGGCGAATGTGACCACGGCGCGCGTTGCCCAGAAAATTGATTGGGTGGCTACGTACACGAACTGCATCACATCGGGCATTTTTGGGATGTTCCGCGTGAGCTTGCCTATTACTATGCCGGATGATCAACGCGCGCTGCAAGTGGCACTGCGTGGTTGTGCGCGTCCTTTTGAAGATGCGCGCATGGTCTTTATTCGTGATACGCTGACCGTAGATCATCTGTTTGTTAGCCCCAACTTGCGTCAAGCGGTAGAGGATCATCCTCGGCTGACGTTGCTGGATGAGGTGCCATTGGCCTTTGGGCAGCATGGCAACATGAGCAGCCCGTGGTCGTTGAGCGAGGTTGTATTGCCC
>JBBQIG010000137.1:0-10220 GCA_038324715.1 Anaerolineae bacterium
AATGTTGCGCGACATAGGCCGCTGCCCCTTGCAACGTCTGCTCTTCGGCGCTAAAGGTGACAAAGCGCAAGGTGCAGCCAGGGCGAACACCCATCTCAGCCTGTAGACCTGCCAAGACACGTGCAGTCTCCATGACCACGCTGGTTCCTGTGGCGTTGTCATTGCCTCCTGGCGCACCAAAAACAGTGTCGTGATGTCCGCCCAAAATGATATGCTGCTCAGGCCATTCGCTGCCCACCAATTCGGCGCTGGAGTTATGAGCAGGGGCATCATAGAGATCGGCGTCGACAAGAATGTGCAGATGCTTGCCTTGTGCTGCCAGTTTCCGCAGCCGCACACCTTCTTCACGCGTCACCGCCACGGTGGGCAATGGGTGATCATCTGGGCCTGGGTCGCGCCAATCGCCTGTGCTGTGATACTCCACGCGCCCACCCTCCTTGCGATCCACCACCACCGCAGCCACTGCTCCTGCCGCGGCCAAAGCTTGCAGCCGGTAGGATAATAAGAGTGGTGGCGAGAAGGGTTCCAGCCCCAGATTCATCACCGCAATCGCACCGGGCAACTTATCGGCTGCATCCTCAAGCCAATGGGGCGTGCCAAAGCCAACATCGACAATTGGCCCGGTCACGTCACAGCTTGGACAGCGGTTAAAGGGGAGAATGGCAACCGCGCTATTCTCTTCCACGATCAAGGCATGGTAGCTTTGGAGCATCCACGTATGCAGCGTATACGGTTCCGCTGCTACGTTGACCAAGCCAGCGTTACGCATTTCTTCGTTGATATAGGCAACGGTTTTCGCTTCTGCGGGTGATGAAGCCCAGCGCGGGCCAATCACATCGCACAAATGAAGGATATGGCGGGACAAGCGTGAGTTTACCCACGCCTCGCCCATAAGCCAACGGTCAATGACAGGCCAGTCCAGGGACATTGTGACTTACTCCAAGATTCTATGCCGCGTTCTATGCACTAGTTAGGTGAGATGGGTTTGAGTCATGAACCAACTGACGAATTTGATTATGCCGTGATTATACCGTGATTATGCCTTGCGTAACTTGGGATCAAGGGCATCGCGCATGGCGTCTCCCAACAGATTCCAGCCCAGCACAGCCAGCGCAATCGCCAAACCTGGATAGATTGCCACCCACGGTGCAAGCTCCATATAGCGTCGTCCCGTCCCCAACATAATGCCCCATGACGCATCGGGCGGTTGTGTGCCGAGACCCAAAAAGGAGAGTGTGGCTTCGGATAAAATTGCTGTTGAGAAGGAGAGGGTCGCTTGAATAATGATTGGCGCGGCAATGTTGGGCAGAATATAGCGTGACATAATACGCCAACGCTTGGCCCCAATTGCATGTGCGCCCTCGACATACTGCTGTTGCATCACCGCCAGCGTTGGCCCGCGCACAATGCGCGCAAAGATGGGCGCATAGACAATGCCAATTGCAATCATGGCGGTGGTGAGGCTGGGGCCTAAAATGCCAGAGATCGCAATGATCAGGATAATCGTGGGGAAGGCAAACATAATGTCCACCACGCGGCCAATGATGGCGTCCACCATGCCGCGGTAATAGCCAGAGACCAGCCCCAGCGCTCCCCCAACCAGCAAAGCAATCCCCACGGAGATGACCCCGACTTGGAGTGAGACGCGTGACCCATAGATGATGCGGCTCAGGATATCGCGGCCAAATTCATCTGTGCCCAACCAATAGCTGGCGTTGGGTGCTTCCAACTGTTGACCCGGTTGGCTAATGGGATCGTAGGGAGCCAGAATGGGTGCTGCAATCGCCATGATGGCAAAGATCAACACCAAAAAAATTCCCATCAGGCCAATCCATTGAGAAGTGAGCGCGGTCAGGGCATCGCGCCAGGGGCTGCGCGGCTGGCGCAGCAGGGGTTCAGCTCGGAGTGGGACAGCGGCAGGTGTTGTAGTCGTGCTAGAAACCATGAAAGAATACCGAGTTTTTCTTTGACATTTTCTTTGTAAGTATGGTTCTTTGTAAGTATGGCTCTCTCTTGCAATTGGTTCAAGATCAGCCGCCAGCATCGTGCGGGAGTCTGTGTGAGTCTGTACGCACTAGGCATAGCGAATGCGTGGGTCAAGATAGGCATAGAAGAGATCCACCGCCAGGTTGACCAGAACAAAGCCCACCGCCACAAAAAGTACGCCCCCTTGCACCAATGTATAGTCGCGTTGATAAATGCCATTGAGGATCATCCAGCCGATCCCCGGTAGCCCGTAGATTTGCTCAATCACCACCGTGCCACTGAGCAACAAGCCCACCTGCACACCCATCACTGTAACGACGGGGATAAAGGCATTTTTGAGCGCATGACGGTAGAGGGTTGCGGTCTCGCTTAACCCTTTGGCGCGGGCAGTGCGGATATAATCGTGACCCAGCACCTCCAGCATGGTCGAGCGCATCATGCGCATCACCACTGCCACCTGGGCTACGCTCAAAGAGATTACTGGCAGGAGCATAATCTGCACATTCATCCACGGGTTTTGAAAGAAGCCGACCCAGATCGGCGACGGTTGCCAACGCATCAAGAGCGAAGTTAGCAAGAGCAGCATGGTTGCCAACCAAAAGTTGGGGACGGATAACCCCACCAGTCCCACCAACTGCGACATTAGATCGACCGTGCCGTTGCGACGCACCGCAGCGATAATCCCCAACGGAATTGCCACCAACCAGGAGAAGAGCAGCGACAAGAGAGTCAACTCCAACGTAACAGGCAATCGTTGTTTGATAATCTCAATGACGGGCTGGTTGGTGCGTAGCGAGAAGCCAAGATCACCTCGTAACACGCCACCTAGCCAGCGCATAAATTGGATGTGCAGCGGCGCATCAAGCCCCAACATGCGGTAGAGTGTGGCGCGTTGTTCCTCACTCACATTGAGTTCCGGGCCAATCAGAACCTGCACCACGTCGCCGGGGAGCAGTCGCATCAAGCCAAAGACCAAGATCGAGACGCCCAAAAGCGTCGGCAGCAATAAGAGTAGACGGCGCAGAATATATCGGTTCATAAGCAGAAGAAAGAATCAGGCACCTAATCAAAATAGATCATGCGGGAAGCCACCTGGCTCCCCGCATGAGGGTTAATTTTAACCTTCCAACCAAGCGTTGGCGAGTGACCAGGAACGACGGGTGAATGGGCTTTGCTTATAGCCCTTGAGCCGAGGTGAAATGCCCTCAATCAGATTGTCTACGGCGACCCAAATCATGGGTGCTTCATCGAGTAGAATCCTTTGCGCCTCATTGTAAAGCTCGTGGCGCGCTTCAACGTCAATGGTGCTGCGAGCTTCAGGCAGAAGTTCATCCATACGCTCATTCTGGTAGCCGACAGCATAGGGATTTTCTGAATAGAAACGTGCCCACAGGAAGCCATCGGGATCATGGCGTGGGCTAAAGGCGTTGATACACATGTCGTAGTTAAAGTTGCCTTCGGGGCTGGCTTCTTGAATAAAGACCCCCTGCTCCACTAGGCGAATCTGTACGTCAATGCCAATCTGCGCCAACTGTTCCTTGAAGACGACGCCCGCACCCGTATAGAAGGTGGAGCCACCAAAGTCTGTGACCAACAAGTCCAAGACTTGACCTTCTTCCACCCCGGCTTCAGCCAAAAGCTCTTTGGCCTTTTCGATGTCCGGCGTATACCAGGTCTCTTTTAACTCTTCTACGGGAATAGCCCAATCACCAAAGCCAGTTGGGATCGGCCCTGAGACAGACCCAGCGCCAAAGAGTGCCTTTTGGATCAACTCATCACGGTCTGTCGCAAGGCTAATTGCTTGGCGCACGCGCACATCATTCCACGGCGCGCGCTCCATGTTAAAGACAAAGATATAGAGGAAGGTACGTGGCCCTTCAAGGAGCGTAATGTTGGCGTCATCGCGCACCCGTTCTGCACCCACCGCGGTGAGGAAGGCATAATCCACTGTGCCTGCGCGCAAGGCTGCAATACGGGTATCTTCGTCTACCAGAATCTTGAAACTCACCTGGTCGATGTAAGGCAGCGGCGCACCCCAGTAATCAGGAAATTTCTCATATTCGATAACATCTTGAGGAATATACTGGACAAGCTTGTAAGGCCCGGTTCCCACCACCGTGTTGTCCAAGTTGCCTTCTTCAAACGCACCTTGCTTGATAATCGCCGAGCTACGCAGAATGGCAAAGGCCCCCAACAGTGGTGGGAAGGGTGCTTTGGTGGTGAATTTAACTGTAAAGTCGTCCACCACCTCTACTGTGTCCACCTGATCAAAGTTGCTGCGCCAGACGGCAGGGCCTTCAGGGTCGAGCACAATATCAAAGGTGTACTTCACATCGGCGGCGGTGAAATCACTGCCATCGTGCCACTTGACGCCCTCGCGCAATTTGAAGATGTAAGTCAAGTCATCGGGGGTCTCCCACGATTCCGCCAGTGCTGGAATGATCTGTAAGTCAGCATCGTAAGCGGTCAAGCTCTCATAAGAATGCTCAAAAGCTTGGGTAGAAGCAAAGTTCGAGTTGGTAATCGGGTTGAGTGCCACGGGATCGCTTTCCGATGCCCAGATCGACGATCCACCTGCCACAGGCTCGCCTGAAGCTGTGGCGGCGGCTGTCCCTTCGCTCGCGGCTGGAGCCGCCGGGGCTGTCACGGGAGCAGCACATGCCGTTAGCAAGTACCCCAGCGCTGGCAATCCCAACCCCAAGGCGGCTGCGCGGTGAAACAACTCACGGCGGGTCAATTTCTGGCTACGAATATCCTCAATGAGTGCTTGCGTGGGATTTGATGTTGTCTGGTTGTTATTCGCCATCAACAGGGTCTTCCTTTCTGAATATTAAATCTGAATATTAAATTCGGATACCAACAGAGAATGTACTGAATGTAGGTGATAAAATGTAGGTGATAAAGGGTATCTGTTGTTGGCAAGAGAGCAAGACAACAGATGCACTAGCTCATGGGTGTGGGGTTAGGCATGGATCGATAGAAATTCTATTAGAAGCCATCTCAAAGATGTCATTCCGAGCAAAGCGAGGAATCTCTCTTCCTCTGCTATCAGACAGAAAGACCCTTCGCCGCTGCGGCTCAGGGTGACAAAAGTGAACTTAGATAGTAGTTGTAGAAGTTCTTCTTCGACCTAATGTCTATCCGCATAATGGATGGGAAAAGAATGGTGGTGGTTTGTGTGAACAGAGAAAATGGGGGTAGGGTTCGCATCGCATTCCGCTTGCCACCTGTAAAACGAGCGCATAGCAAGGAGAAAAAAGATGCAGGTGAGAAAAAACTGCCTTCAAGAGCATACGCTACTTCAATGACAATTGCATTGTGCATATTGCACAGAGAAGAGCGACAATGCGAATGAATTTGCCCACTCCTACCTCAAGCTTGTAGAGAAAGTTGTGCAAATTTCTGTATGCAATTTGTCTGACGGTCTGACCGCAAATGGGAACAAGGAAAGTATAGCGACAGTCGCCAACCCTGTCAACGAGGAAATTCGGGGCCTTTACTGCCTGTGAAATATATGCCCACTGGCGTAGAGCCGGTGGGCACAGCGATTGTTGAGGGGGGCTACTTGTATCGCCGCATGTGGGCGCGGCATGAGTGAGCGCAAAGATTAGACGCTTTTGCAGGCAGGAGTAGTTGGCTAACTGTTCTTCTCACGCCTGATAATTTCCAGGCACTCTTGCCACTCCTTATCGTCTATGACATTCTCCATAGTATTCTCTGTGACACTCTCGTTCGGTCTTACGCTGTCGCTATACCGAACATCATAGCCACGATGATAGAGAAGTTCGACCATGCGGTGGGCATCGGCTTCGGTGGCGTCAGGCCCCAACATTGCTTCATTGATAAAGTAAGTTTCCACGTTTTCGTCTCCAGTTGTTGGTGTGATGGTGTGCTCTTTGCCGGTACACACCCGTTACTGAGTTGAGCACGCGTGCAGAATAATTACTCTTTGATCGCTGTCAACGTCCAAATGTCCAGTTGGCTGATCTGCGCGCTGCCACCCTCGGCAAAGAGCGCAACTCCCTGATTTTCATTGACACCTGTGACCACGCGTGTGACCGCGACAGCCCCATCATTGGCAAAAACTTCCAGCACTGAACGATCCAAGAAGATGTGCAAAGTGAGTGGCGCGTCCTCTCGCTGTGGGAGTGGTACAGCGCAATTGGCTACGGTCAGCGTACGCCCATCATAGACAATGGTGACACCCTCTGTACCACTAGCATCGCTGCGTAAGGTGATGCCGACTCGCTGCGCACTCCCCCGATGCAGGGTTACTTGAATCTCCAATTCCGTGCCGCGCACCTCTTCCAGCAACAATGCCTTATTATCTAGATTATCTAGCGACAGATTGCTAAAGGTCTGTTGGCTGCCTCGTAATTGGGTGAGTTGTTCAATAGGGTGCTGGCGCGGGCGTCCATCTGTGCCGATGGTGAGGATGCGTGGCAATGCCAGACAACCATTCCAGCCGCGTCCCTCTGCAAAACCGCGTACCCACCCCAATAAAATGCAGCGACCTTGTGGATCATAGAGGGTGTTGCTGGCATAGAAATTGGGCCGTGAATCATCCCATTGTCCAGGATCCAAAAAGCCTTCATGCTCAACTGTAAAGGTCAAGGTATCCACATCAAATTGGCCTGTATAATAGCGAATGGCTGCGTAGGGCGAGGTAAGCAATATCCAGGTATTATCTACCTTAAAGAAGTTTGGACATTCAAAGAAGGGCAACTCACTGATCGGCTTTTGGATGAGCAACTTGTGATACTGCCAGCGCGCCAAGCTCTCATCCAGGGCTTCATAGAGGGCAACACCGGCAATATCACTCTCTGTAACACCCTCTGCAACGCCCAGCACCATAAAGGTGCGCCCTTGCTCGGTGAAGATATAGGGGTCGCGCCACTCACTGGTAAAGCGCGGCCCCCCGTGGTTGTCCAACGAGAGAATGGGGTTCTGGGGATGCTTCTCCCAGGTGATCCAGTCGGGATCACCCAGAGCCGCCCATTGCTCATTATCTGTACCCGGCTCCTGGTCACCCGGCCCCACTTTTGTGTAAAAGAGCATGGGCTGTCCATCGCCATTCACTGCCGCACAGCCGGAAAAGACATGCTTCTCCCCCAATTCCAGTGAAGGCCATAGGGCAATGGGCAGATGTTCCCACTCAACCAGATCACGGCTGCGTGCGTGACCCCAATGCATGTGTCCCCACTCATCGCCATAGGGGTTGTGCTGATAGAAGAGATGATAATAGCCATTGTGGTAGATGGTGCCGTTTGGATCGTTCATCCAGTTGGCAGGTGGGCGAAAGTGGTAGATCGGTCGATCCGCATCCTGCCTTGCTTTGGGCACTGCCGCCTGCACACTTTCCATTGCACGTGCAATTGCCGCATTGTCGGTCTTGTTCATCCGAATCCTTCTCCTCTTGCTTGCTGGATTTGCATGTCAGATTTGCTTGTCAGTTTCGTGGCGCGTTGTTGGCAACACAAGCGATGGCAACCGCGGCTCTAGTTGGGCAAGTGATTCATTGGGTAGCGACACATTAGGTCGCGACACATTAGGTCGCGACACAGTGGGTAATGGGCCATCAAGCGAACGCTGTCGTAGGAGCCGCGAAGAGTTTGCCAGAATGCCAAGATCGGGAATGGACTGCGCGACAGCGGCGAGGATCGGCGGCAGAATTCCAACGGCGGCGAGTAACAAGCCAATCGTATTGTAAAGAATCGTAAACGCAAAGTTCATTTTGACCACTCGCAGCGTTCGGCGGGCAATGGCAAAGACCTCGGGAACCAAGCGCCAGTCATCGCGCATGAGGGCAATGTGCGATGCTTCCAGGGCAATGTCTGTCCCTGCTGCGCCCATCGCAATCCCCACATTGGCTTGCGCCAGGGCAGGTGCATCATTAACGCCATCACCGACCATCACCACCGTATGGCCTTGCGCCTGGTACTCTTTCACAATGGTGACCTTATCTTCCGGCAAAAGATTGGCGCGGTATCCAATGCCAATTTGTTGTGCCAAGGTCGCGGCGGTGCGTTCGTGATCGCCGGTTAAGAGCATGATATGCTGGAGACCCAGTTGTTGGAGTGCGCGGATGGCTTCGGGTACTTCGGGGCGTATTGTGTCTGCTGCCGCCAGCACCCCAATCGGCACTTCGTTTTCGACCACATACAACAGGCTCTTCCCCTGTTGTGTCAGCGCATCCACCGCAGCTACCTCAGTTAGCGGGGTCGAAAGCAAGCGGTGGTTTCCAACGGCAACGCTGCTGCCAGCGACTTGTGCGCGGATGCCAAGACCCGGTAAAGCCACAAAATTGTCTGGTGCAAGCATGGGCAACCCGCGCATCTGCCCTGCCTCACGGACTGCCTCTGCCAGGGGATGTTCAGAATATCGCTCTGCTGCCATAGCCAATGTCAGAATCTCTGATTCCGTTTTGCCGTTGAGCGCAATCACATCGGTAATCTGTGCTTGTCCCAAAGTCAAGGTTCCTGTCTTGTCCAGCAGAACTACATCGGCTTTTGCCAGTAGCTCTAAATATTTGCCGCCTTTGATAAGCAGTCCCCGTTTGGCGCTGGCACCAATCGAAGCCAACATGGCAATGGGCGTTGCGAGGGCAAATGAGCACGAGCAGGCAACCACAAGCACGGCTGCTGTTGCCAAAGGATCGCGACGCAGCAGAAATGTCAGCAGAGCAATGGCGGCAACCACAGGCAGGAAATAAGTCGAAAAGCGGTCGGCAATGCGTTGGACATCGGCCCGATGGGATTCAGCTTCCTCGACTAGCTTAATCACGCGGCCAAAGGTGGTGTCAACGCCAACGCGACTCACGCCAATATGCAGATGCCCCAGCTGGGCAATGGTCGCTGCAAAGACCGTTGATCCAGCCGCAACTTCAACCGGCAGTGATTCACCCGTAATTGTAGCTTGATTAACCGTGGCTTGACCCTCAAGCACGACACCATCGACTGGAATCTGTTCACCTGGGCGAACAATCACCTTGTCGCCCACGACGACTGCCTCAATGGCAACTTCCTGCTCGATTCCATTGCGCTCGACACGTGCCGTTTGTGGAGCAAGCTGGGTGAGATCTTTGACGGCTCGGCGTGCACGCTCGGCAGTAAAGCCTTCTACATAATCGCCCACGCGCATAAAGAGCACCACAATCGCGGCGGTAGTCCATTGACCGACGGCAAGCGCAGCCACCACCCCCACGCTCATCAGCGTGTGAGAAATTACCTCGCGCCGTAGGGTTGCCCGTATCACGTTGCGTAAAATGGGATACCAGCCAGCTAGAACAATGAGCCAGCCGATCGGCCAAGGAATGCGTTCAGTGACAGCCTCAAACAGCCCCAACCACTCACCCGCAACGACCACCAAGAGGACAATACCCGCCACCAAGCCAGTGAAAAGTAGCACCGAACGCGTGAACGATTTGCCTGTCGCGGCAAGATTGGCAGCGGCATCTGTGTGCGCTGGGGTTCCCTCTGCATCTACAGGAACGGTATATCCTGCCCCTGCCACGGCGCGACGCAGTGATGGTATATCTACTTGGGTAGCATCGTAGTGCACAATCGCTTTTTCCGCAGCCAATAACACATCTGCTTGCTGGACACCGGGCAAGGCCGTTAGCGCCCGCTGCACACTGCTACAACACCCAGCACAGTCCATACCTCGAACGGGAATTTCAATTTGCTGAAGTGACATCTTTGCTACCCCCTTTGCTCTACTTCGATCTCTTCTTTGTTCTCTTCCTTGAGATCGTAACGAGTACAGGCATAGACACCGCTTGCAACCTCGGCTAAGAGTTCATCTGCCAATTGCAACAGTTCGTTTACCCGTCTATCACTGAGTTGGTATGAGACATAACGCCCTTGCTGTGTGCTGATCACAAGACCACAGTCGCGCAGACAGCTTAAGTGATTAGAGACGTTGGGCTGGCTTAGGCCCGTGATTTCAACCAAAGCCGATACCGTAGATGAACCGCCACGCAACGCTTCTAGAATTGCCAGACGTGAGGGATCGGAGAAGCCACGAAACAATTTTGCTCTTAGGGTAGTAGCCGTGAGGCTTTGAGTCAACATTATTAGGATAGTCCTTTGACAACAATAGCATGAATAGCCTGCAGCACTCATCATTACATCAGTATATGGTGATATGATGCGTGTAAATACGGTTTCTGTCAAATCGGCAGTAGGATTACCCTACGTAACTCTGAGGCATACGTAATCTACCCTATAGATCAA